>CALUIG010000015.1 GCA_944320625.1 uncultured Alistipes sp. | reverse complement strand
GGAATTGCTGCCCGGGGTTATAGCGGGCGCGGCTAATAAATATTCAGCCGCATACCCCTCCCCAACTAAGCCTCCCTTTTCAAAGGGAGGTTTGGAGGGATTGTCTGTACAGGTTTATAGCGGGTGCGGCTAATAAATATTCAGCCGCATCCCGATATAAAACTTGCGACCCATCAGAGGCCCCCAAACATTCATCGAGTTGAAGGCCGCCGAGTAGGGATTTTCGGCATTCAGAATCGGATCCTTCTGCATGTAGTCGGCGATATTCTCACAGCCGACATAGATGTCGAACTTGCCGATCTTGCGGCTCACCTGCGCGTAAAACATCGGATAGCGCGGCGAGTAGTAGCTGTCGGCCAGATCGGCATTCTGCGTCGGGATGCGTGCCGGGCCGTTCAACTGAGCCGTGGCATCGAATACCCAACGGCGGAACTTCGTGGCGTACTGGATGTTGAGCAGCGTCTTGTACTCACTGACCAGTGGCCGTTCAACCCGGGCCGACGTACCGTCCGCCCGCCGGATGGTCATCTCGCTGTCCGTGTAGCGGAACGTGGCGAAGATGTCGAGCCGTTCGACGGGCGACCACGAAAAGTCGACCTGATAGGTGTCCGTGTAGGAACGCCCGTCGGTATTGTAGAAGACGATGCGGTCGGCATACATCTCCTGGTCGGCAACCACCGAATTATAGAACTGCGTACGGAAATAGTCGACGCTGAGCATTGCATCGCCCGGCTCCACAAGCCCGAAAGTCTGCGTCAGACTTCCACCCACCGTGAGGGCCTTCTCCATGCGATCGATGTCATGGAAACTCCCCACAACGGGCTTCCCGTCACGGAAAATCACGGGCTGAATGGCACGCCCGGTGGCCAGCACGCCGATGTTGTCCGTAATGAGGTTCGTCATGCGGTAGCCCAGTCCGGCCGAGGCACGGAAGGTGGTCGAGGGGGTGATGTTCCATTTCAGATGGCCGCGGGGCGTGACGAAGAAACGGTCGCAATAATCGTTGTAGTCACCGCGGATGCCCGCCACGATCGAGAACTTGTCCTTGATGGTGTAGGTGTACTCGGCATAGGCCCCGGCTTCACGCTCGTTGCGGTCGAGGTCGTAGTCGGCCTCCCGGAACTCCGGAATCCAGGGCGTACGGTTCAGCAACCCCTCGCGGTAGTAGTCCAGATGGGCCTGCACACCGAAGATGAGCGACGAACGATAAGTGAAGTAATGGTTGTACATCAGATTCAGCGCCAGCGAGTTCTGATTCCCGTCGTAATCGTTCAGTCCGAAGTAGGCGTCCTCGCTGAAGTGGTCGAAATCGGCCACGAAAGCCAGATTCGAACGCATCTCGTCCTGTTCGTCGGCATCGTAGACCGAGGGTCCCACAGGCATGCCGATCTTGAAATAGCCGTTGGCATTGCGGTTGCGGATGTGCGAGCCGTAGGCGGGCATCGGCTTGTCCTCGGCCTGCCAGTTCCAGTCGCGCTCCATCGCGTCGCGCATGGCCGCGGTATTCTTGAAATCAAGCATTCCGCCGAGCCGGTTCTCCTGGACGAATTTCCAGCCCCAACGGATCTGCGTCCCGTTGTCGGCGGCGTAAAGCCACTTGTTCGCCACGTTGATCTGGTCCGAGAGGGGCAGGTCGCGGAACCCGTCGTCGTTGTGGTCCATCCGCCGTACATCGGTATCCATCGAACCGTGGAGCAGGATGACGCTCGAGAGTTTCTTGTCCCGGGTCACGGGAAAGGCCGACGAGAGATTCACCTCGGGACGCAACTCATCGTCGAGATAGAGATTCAGGAAGAGCCGTTCGTCGTCGGTAGGCTTGCGGTGTTCGAGGTTGATCTGTCCGGTGATGGCCTCGTGGCCGGCAGTCACCGAGGCGACCCCCTTCGAAACCTGGATCGAATTGAGCCACATGCCGGGCGTATAGCTCAACCCGTAGGGAGCACTCAGACCGTGCATGATCGGACGGTTCTCGTCGAGGATCTGGGTATAGGTTCCGGCCAGTCCGAGCATCTTGATCTGCCGGGCCCCGGAGATGGCGTCGCTGTAACCGACGGTTACCGACGCGGAGTTTTCGAACGATTCGGCAAGGTTGCAGCAGGCCATCTTGCAGAGGCCCGCAAAGGAGATCATCTCGCCCTTCATGATTCCGTCACGCTTGACGAAATTGCCGCTGAGATTCCCCTCGACAACGACATCTTCGAGGGCGACCCCTTCGGCGCGAAGAGCAAAATCGAGGCGTTCCATGCCGTTTCCGACACGGATCGTATCGTTGACATAACCGAGATACGAGGCGACGAGACGATCGTATCCCTTGACGCGGTGGAGGAGGAAAGCACCCTGGGCATCGGTACTTGCACCGATGGTGGTTCCGGCCCAGTAGACCGAGGCTCCGACAAGGGGCTGGTTGTCGGCATCACGCACGACCCCGCGCAGGTCCTGGGCGCACACCGTACTGCACCCGACAGCGAGTGCGGAAGTTAAAAGAAAGATTTTCAGTGATTTCATATTCATTCCGTCATGGGTTGAAAAACGGTTGCGGACCGGGGCTCAACGGCCCGGTCCCGAAACGGATTTCAAGCCCATGCGGGAGGAGCACGCAAACCGAACACCCGTCCGGGCATCTCCCGGACGAGGGGTACGGGCGGCAATACGTCGCCACACCGCAAGGCGGGAAGATGCGCCGGGCACGGACATTCGGCCGCCAGCGAGGGCGGCAATACCGAAACGACGCATCGGACGTATTTTTCGCTGTCGTCGGAGTGCGACGACGTATAGAGATTGATTTCGATGGAGTGAAGGCTACAGTCGCAGCGGGCGTCAAGCCGGAAATCGGAGCAATCGTCGCAGGCGGACTCCCCCTGGTGGCAGCAGGTCGCACAACGATGCTCGACCGCCCCTCGCTTCATGCCGAGACACTGGCAGGTCATCGATGCCAGGGCCACTCCGGCCGTAGCAGCGAGGTAGAGTGCGCAGAGCACCAGGGCTATGTATCGTTTCACCTTCATGGGACGGTCAGACTTCGAGGATTCCACAGGCGGCAAGGCGTTCGATCCATTCCCGGGCATCGGTCCGGGCGAGATCCGGGTCGACCTCGTAGTGTTCCGTCAGGACCCGGGCGGCCTCTTCGAGCGAAAACTCCCGCCCCTGCAGGCTCTCCCACAGCCGGCAGGCCGAGGCATTGAGCGAAACAATACGCGTGAGATCGGCGGTTCCGTCGGCCGCCGGGACCACGACAACGTGTTCGCCGGCCATTTCACGAAGTTTGTATTCGGAACGGATCTTCATCTTGCGAATGCTCTTCGAGGCAAAAGTATAAAAAATTCTCCGAACCGCCCAATTTTTCCTACCTTTGTGGATATGGAATCGACATCGTCACAGAGGGACCTCCACGAGATTCTGCTGCGTTACTGGGGTTTCCGGGAATTCCGCCCCGTGCAGGAGCAGATCATCCGCTCGGTAATGGCCGGACGCGACACGCTGGCGCTGATGCCCACCGGCGGCGGCAAATCGCTGACCTACCAGGTCCCGACGATGGCCCGGGCGGGTCTGTGCATCGTCGTCACGCCGCTCATCGCACTGATGAAGGACCAGACCGACCGGCTCCGGCGCCTGGGAATCCAGGCCGTGACGATCCACTCGGGACTCTCGCCGCGGCAGATCGACATTGCACTGGACAACTGCGTCTACGGCGACGTGAAGTTCCTCTACGTGGCGCCCGAGCGGCTGGCCACCGAGGCCTTCCGGCTGCGGGTCGTGCGGATGAACGTCTCGCTGATCGCGGTCGACGAGGCGCACTGCATCTCGCAATGGGGCTACGATTTCCGCCCTTCGTACCTGCGGATCGCCGAGCTGCGCGAACGGCTCCCGGGGGTCCCGGTCCTGGCCCTGACGGCCTCGGCAACGCAACCCGTGGCCGAAGACATCATGCACCACCTGAAGTTCGAGGAACCGAACCTGCTGCGGAGCAGTTTCGCACGTCCCAACCTCTCGTACAGCGTCCGGCACACGGACGACAAGAACGGACAACTGCTGCGCCTGCTGCGGAACGTCCCCGGTTCGGGGATCGTCTACATGCGGACCCGGGAGGGTACCGAACAGCTGACCGAACAGCTGCGTGCCGAAGGAATCGCGGCTGCAGCCTACCACGGCGGACTGGGGCATGCCGACCGGACACAGCGACAGGAGGCCTGGTTGAAGGGTGAAGTGCGGGTGATGGTCGCCACGAATGCCTTCGGCATGGGGATCGACAAGCCCGACGTGCGGTTCGTGGTACACTACTCGATGTGCGATTCGCTGGAGAGCTACTACCAGGAGGCGGGCCGGGCCGGACGCGACGGACAGCGGGCCTATGCGCTGCTGCTCGTCGCCTCGGACGACGGAGAACGTATCGCACGGCGTTTCGAGCAGGAGTTCCCGCCGCTGGAGCAGGTAAAGGAGATCTACGAACGCATCTGCTCCTACCTGCAGATCGGAATCGGCGAAGGCGGCGAGAGCAGCCACCTGTTCAATCTCTACGACTTCTGCGCCCGGGAACACCTCTATCCGGGACGGGTGCAGAGTGCCCTGAAACTCCTCCAGCAGAACGGATACATGACCCTGACCGACATCCAGGACAACCCCGCACGGGTGATGTTCTGCGTGAGCCGCGACGAACTCTACCGCCTGCGCCTGCAGCGCGACAAACTGGACCCCTTCATCCGCACGATGCTGCGCCTCTACAACGGAATCTTCTCCGATTTCCGGCCGATCGACGAAGGTGAACTGGCCACCTGGAGCGGCTATACGGTGGAGCGGGTGAAGGAGCTGCTGAAACAGCTCTGGCAGCTGCGCGTGATCCGCTACATTCCGTCGAACCGCTCGCCGATTCTCTTCATGAACGAGGAGCGGCTTCCGCGTGCGGACCTCTACATCGCCCCCGAGACCTATCGGCGGCGCCAGGAGCTGATGCGCGAACGCTTCGAGCGGATGCTCGCCTATGCGGCCAACGAAACCGAGTGCCGGAGTTCGGTGCTGGAGCGCTATTTCGGAGTCGGAGATCCGACGCCGTGCGGGATCTGTGACCTATGTCTGGCCCGGAAGCGTGCGGCCCGGGCCGCCGGAGGAGGCGGACTTCCGGCCGACAGCACCGTATCCGACAGCGCCCGCCACGACTCCATTCCGGAGGGGTCCCCCGCCGTTGCAACGCCGGTCCGCGAGACGCTGCTCGGAATGCTCTCCGCAGCCCCGGCCGACCCGCAGCAACTGGCCGCAGCCTGTGCCTGCCCGCCCGAACGGGTCGCGGAGGCAATTCGGGAATTGCTCGCCGAAGGCAAAATCGTCGCCGGCGACGGCGGGATATTGAAAATTATTGCGTAATTTTGCGGGAACATTCACTTCGGGATGACCACAGTCAACAACTTCACGGATAAAATCAGCAACGAGGAGACCGCCCAGCTCCCGGCCATCGAATTCGACGGCGCAATCCGCATCATCGAACACGAGCGCGACATCGTCGCAGTCTGCAAGGAACTGGCCGCCGAGCCGATGATCGGGTTCGACACCGAGACCCGTCCGTCGTTCCGCCCGGGCGTGACGTTCCGGGTATCGCTGCTCCAACTCTCGACGCCGAAGGTCTGCTATCTCTTCCGGCTGAACAAGATTCCGCTGGCCAAACCGATCCTGCAACTCTTCGAGGATCCGAAAATCCTGAAAATCGGAGCCGATGTCGCGGGGGACCTGCGCTCGCTGCGCCAGATCCGCCACTTCCGCGATGCAGGGTTTGTCGATCTGCAGACGATCGCCCCGCAATGGGGCATCGGGGAGAAGAGTCTGCGCAAACTCTCGGCCATCGTCCTGGGACAACGGGTCTCGAAAGCCCAGCGTCTGAGCAACTGGGAGGCCGCAACCCTCACCGACAAACAGCAGCTCTACGCCGCGACGGACGCCTGGGTCTGCATCCGCATCTACGAACGGTTGCTCCGCACCCCGCAAAAACCACTACGCCCATGATACCGCAAATCATCCTGCGCAAAGGCAAGGAGGAGTCGCTCCTGCGCCGCCACCCGTGGATCTTCTCGGGAGCCATCGACCACATCCGCGCCGAAGAGGAGTCGGATTTCGCAGAAGGGGCTCTCGTCGAGGTCTGCACCCGCTCCGGGGAGTTCATCGCCCAGGGCCACTACCAGATCGGCTCGATCGCCGTACGGGTGCTGTCGTTCGAGCGCGAGCCGATCGACCAGGCGTGGTGGAACCGCCGCCTGGCCGTGGCTCACGACGTACGCCGCACGCTGGGGCTCACGGACAATGCGCAGACCACCTGCTACCGGCTCGTACACGGCGAGGGAGACTCGCTGCCGGGACTGGTGGTGGACATCTACGGCACGACGGCCGTCATCCAGTGCCATTCGGTCGGAATGTACCGCTCGCGGATGGAGATCGCCGAGGCCCTGCGCACGACCTACGGCGAACGCCTGACGGCCATCTACGACAAGTCGTCGCAGACACTCCCCTACAAGGCCGACCTGGGGGCCGTGGACGGCTACCTCTGGGGCCATGCGGAGCACGCCTCGCAGGTAGTGCTCGAACACGGCGAACAGTTTCTCGTCAACTGGGAGGAGGGCCAGAAGACGGGCTTCTTTCTCGACCAGCGCGAAAACCGGGAACTGGTGAAACGATATGCCCGGGGACGCACGGTGCTGAATACCTTCTGCTATACGGGCGGATTCTCGGTCTACGCCCTTTCGGGCGGGGCCAGGGAGGTGGTTTCGGTCGACTCTTCGGAGCGGGCCGTGGCGCTGGCCTCCGAGAACATGAAGCTGAACTTCGGAGATACGGCCAACCATACGGAGATTGCGGCCGACGCCGTGGAGTATCTCAAGGAGATCGGCGACCGCTACGACCTGATCATCCTCGACCCGCCGGCCTTCGCCAAGCACCACAAGGTGCTGAGCAACGCCATGCAGGGGTATCGGAGGCTCAATGCCCGGGCATTGTCGCAGATCCGGCCGGGCGGAATTCTCTTTACCTTTTCGTGCTCACAGGCCGTTTCGAAGGAGTTGTTCCGCACGACAGTCTTCTCGGCGGCGGCGATGGCCGGACGCAAGGTGCGGATCCTCCATCAGCTGACACAGCCCGCCGACCACCCGATCAACATCTACCACCCCGAGGGCGAATACCTCAAGGGGCTGGTTCTCTACGTCGAATAGGAATTCCCAAAGCGATGCGGCGGCGTTCCGCTCCCGCCGATGGCAACCTGCATTCGGCGGGAGGAGTGGGGAGCCGCCCGGATCGACAAAGCATCCAAAACCAATCAAGCTACCGAATATGAAACGTCTGCTGACATTTGCGGCAGTGCTCTGCGCTGCTGCCCCACTGCCGGCCCAGAGCCGTCTGGAAACCTTGACGCTGCACAGCACGATCCTCAACGCCGACAAGACCTGCACGGTCTATCTGCCCGACGGCTACGACCGCGACACGACACGCCGCTACCCGGTCCTCTACCTGCTGCACGGCGCCTCCGGATGCCATACGGACTGGAGCGTGAAAGGCAACATGCGCCAGATTGCCGACGAGGCCATCGCCTCGGGTGTCGCCCGTCCGATGGTGATCGTCATGCCCGACGCTTCGGGCGAGGGCGAGAACTACACCGGACGCCACATGGGTTACTTCGATGTCCCGGGCTGGGAGTATGAACGCTTCTTCTTCGAGGAGTTCGTCCCCGGCGTCGAACGTCACTACCGCATCCTTGCCGACAAGGGGCACCGTGCCATCTCGGGGCTCTCGATGGGAGGCGGCGGCACGGCCGCCTATGCGCTGCACCACCCCGACCTCTTCGGCTCAGCCTGCCCGATGAGCGGCCTGCTCGACGTATTCCCCGGACCCCGCGACTACGAGGATGACTTCCAGCGCTCGGTGATCGACAACTCGCCGGTCCGGCTTCTCCGCGCAATGAGCGACGAAGAACTCGAAGCCGTACGGTCGGTCCGCTGGTGGGTCGACTGCGGTGACGACGACTTCCTGTGGAAGAGCAACGTGGATTTCTACTCGCTGATGCGAGAACGCAACATCCCGCTGCAATACCGGATGCGTGACGGCGGGCACACGTGGCGCTACTGGCAGGGTGTACTGCCCGACGTGCTGACGTTCGTCACAAACGGCTTCGACCGATAAGTCGGAACCGAACGGCTGCCCGACACAAAAAAACCTCCTCTTCCGCGGAAGAGGAGGTTTTTTATACCGCACCGTCCGGATCGACGGCCGGTCTGAATTCCGGACTATTTCTTCCGGGCACGCTGCTGAGCCTCCTGCTGACGGAGCAACTCTTCGTAACGCTGCTGGAATTTCGACTTCTTGCCTTTCGACTTCCTTGCGGCATTGGCCTCCATGATGGCATGGATCTTCTCATCGTCGACCATGCGCCGGATAACGAGCGTCTGCCCGATGGTGAAGAGGTTCGAGAGGAGGTAATAGTAGCACAGACCGCTCGAATAGCTGTTGAACCAGAAAAGCATCATGATCGGCATCAGATAGACCATCATGAACTTCATGCCGGCCATCTGAGGCTGCGACGAGGCGGTCTGCTGGTAGCTGAACCACGAATAGCCGAACAACGATACGGCCATCAGCAGGGCAAAGAGCGAAATATGATCACCGTAGAAGGGGATCGAGAAGGGCAGATTCAGCACACTGTCGTACGACGAAAGGTCGTCGGCCCAGAGGAAGGGCTGCTCGCGCAACTCGATCGACGCGGGGAAGAAGCGGAACATGGCAATCAGAATCGGCAGCTGGATCAGCATCGGAATACAGCCGCCCATGGGGTTGATGCCGGCCTTCCGGTAAAGCTCCATGGTGGCCTGCTGGCGCTTCATGGCATCTTCGGGCTTGGGATACTTCTTGTTCAGTTCGTCGACCTGGGGCTTGATCAGGCGCATCTTGGCCATCGAGACATAGCTCTTGTAGGTCAGGGGCGAGATCACCAGCTTGACCAGAATGACGAGGATCAGGATGATGATGCCGAAGCTCGAGATGTAGTTGCGCAGGAAGTCGAAGACCGGGATCACACACCAGCGGTTGACCCATCCGAAGATCCCCCACCCCAGCGGTACGAGACGTTCGAGATGAATGTCGTCACCCGCAGGGAATTCAACCTTCTTGAGGATCGAATACTTGTTGGGCCCGAAGTAGAAGGCAAAGTCATACCCTTCGGTCTGCGGCGTGTAGGGCACGGACATCTGCGCCGAGAAGTTCTTCAGCAAATCCGACTCGGGAGCATTCGTCGTAAAGGCCATATTGGCATAGGTCACGTTCTCCGGGGCGATGAACACCGAGGAGAAGAACTGCTGCTTGAAAGCAACCCAGTTGACCTGCGTGGAGACCTCCTTCGACTTGGACTCCTCGCTCATGCCCAGCTCCTCGATCGAACTCTCGCCCGGGAAACGGTAAGCCAGCGTGGTGTACATGTTCTCGTTCTTGAAGCCCTTTTCGTTCTGATAGGAGCTGTTCGACCAGTCGATCTGGATCTGGGTCTGGTTGGCCATCTCAGAGGACATGTTCACGAGGCGCACGTCGAAATCGACCAGATAGTCGCGTTCGGGCGACTTCGTGTCGTAGATCACGTAGCGGTACTCCAGAGCGGACTCCGCGGCAACCGGCAACCGCATCACGACCTGCCGGGCACCGTCGGCCAGCGTCTCGACCGGCCCGGCCGTAAAGACGTAATCCATCGTATTGACGGGGATGTTCCGCAGGCCGTTCCGTACATAGAACGACAAGGCAAACCGGGCCGTCGCGGGATCCATCAGATCGACCGGCTGGTTCCGTTCGCCGCGGGGTGCATACTTGGTGTAATCCTTGAGCGTCACGCTCAGGATCTGGCCTCCGAGCGTCGAGAAGCGGATTGAGAAGACGTCATTCTCGACCGTAAACTCCTCGGGACGCGCATCGCGGGCCGCAGCCAGACTCTCTCCGAGGGTCTCAACCTGGCGCCGGTAGGCCGCCGCGGCAAGCGAGTCGGCCGAAGCGGGATCGGCAAGCGTCTCCCCGCCCAGCGAATCGGCCGGAAGCGTCACGGGGTGCGATGCCCGCGCCACCGAATCCACATAGGCGTCGTAGATGGCCTTCTGTTCCTGAAATTTCTGTTGTTCCTTACTGCTGAAGTAGGCGAACCCGAGAAAGAGGAGCGCCACGACGGCAATACCGATAAACGATTTCTTATCCATTCAAACGTATTTCGTTGTATTCAGTGAGTAAATCAGCGGGAGAAGGGGTTTCGAAGCCGTTCCTCCTACTTGGCGGCTGCGGCATGCTCCAGGGCGGCCTTCACGAAGGCCACGAAGAGCGGAGACGGACTCAGAACCGTACTCTTGTATTCGGGATGGTACTGCGTGCCGACGAACCAGGGATGGTCCTCGATCTCGATGACCTCGACGAGATTCGTATCCGGATTCACACCCACGGCCATCATGCCTGCAGCCTCGAACTGCTCCAGATAGTCGTTGTTGAATTCGTAGCGGTGACGGTGGCGCTCCGAGATGTTGAGCTTGCCGTAGGCCGCCGCGACCTTCGAGCCCTTGCGCAGCACGCAGGGATAGGCTCCCAGACGCATCGTCCCGCCCTTGGCCGTGACACCCTTCTGCTCCTCCATGAGGTCGATGACCGGATGCGCGGTCTGTTCCATCTCGCTGGAGTTGGCATCGGAGATTCCCAGGACGTTGCGGGCGAATTCGATCACGGCACACTGCATGCCGAGGCAGATTCCGAGGAACGGAATGCGGCTTTCACGCGCGAAACGAACGGCTTCGATCTTCCCCTCGATCCCGCGGTTTCCGAAACCGGGGGCCACGAGGATTCCGGACATCTTGCCGAGTTGTGCTGCGACGTTCTCGGGCGTGATCTTTTCGGAATTGACATAATGGAGCTTGACCTTGCAGTCATTGACAGCCCCGGCATGGATGAACGACTCGCTGATCGACTTGTAGGCATCGTGCAGCTCAGTGTATTTGCCCACAAGCGCGATGTCGATCTTCTTCGAAGGATGCTTGACCTTTTCGACAAACGAACTCCAGGCGGTCATGTCGGGCTCCTTGTCAGCCGGGAGGTTCAACTTGTCAAGAACCACCTCGTCAAGGTGCTGTTCGTGCATCTTCAGGGGCACTTCGTAGATCGAGGGTACGTCGATGGACTCCATCACGGCATTGGCGTCGACGTTGCAGAACAACGCCACCTTGCGTTTGAGCGCCGTAGTCAGGGAGTGCTCGGCACGCAGCACGAGAATATCGGGCTGAAGTCCGTTTTCAAGCAGGGCCTTGACCGAATGCTGCGTGGGCTTGGTCTTCATCTCGCCCGAAGCCGCCATGTAGGGAATCAGCGTCAGATGGACCAGGGCCGTATTCTTGTATCCGAGCGAATAGCGGAGCTGGCGCACCGACTCGATGAAGGGCTGCGACTCGATGTCGCCCACCGTACCGCCGATCTCGGTGATGATCACGTCGTACTTCTTGGTCTGCCCGAGGAGCTGGATCCGGCGTTTGATCTCGTCGGTGATGTGCGGAATGACCTGCACGGTCTTGCCCAGGTATTCGCCCTTGCGCTCCTTCTCGATGACACTCTTGTAGATGCGTCCCGTGGTGACGTTGTTGGCCTTCGAGGTGGGATGGTTCGTGAAGCGCTCGTAGTGCCCCAGGTCAAGGTCGGTCTCGGCGCCGTCCTCGGTGACGTAGCACTCGCCGTGCTCATAGGGATTGAGCGTCCCGGGGTCGACGTTGATGTAGGGGTCGAGTTTCTGAATGGTCACGCAATAACCCCGCGCCTGCAACAGTCGTGCGATCGAGGCGGAAATGATACCCTTTCCGAGCGAGGAGGCAACACCGCCCGTTACGAATATGTACTTGGGTTTCGTCAGTTTCATCTTCGTTGTCCTGATAAATATTTGATTGCTATTTGTTCTCCGATTGATTCTCCTCCGCCTCCTGGCTGTCGATCAGCTTCACCTTCTCGACGGTAGCGGCCATCTCCTCACGGGCCCGCTCGATCTTGGCCCGCACGTCGGCCACCAGCGCCTCGGCATTCTTCGACTTGGCAAAGAAGCCGATGTTGTTCTCCAGGAGGGCGATCTCCTGTTCCAGCTGACGGACCTTGTTGTAGAGGCGTTCCCGTTCGGAACGGAGTCTCCGGTCGCCGGAGCCCTTCATCGAGGAGAGTTTCTCGCGGAAGCGGCCCATCGAACGGTCGCGTTCCGAACCGCGCAGCACACTGAAAAGCTCGTCCACGGCAGCCTTGTACTTCTTCTGTACGGCATCCTTCTGTTTGATGGGCACGAAGCCGATCTCGCTCCAGCGGCGCTGGAAATCGCGGATCACCTCATAGCCGCCCGTGCGGACATCGGCCGCAGCCATCTCGTCGAGCAGGGCGAGTTTCCGGCGGAGATTCTCCTCGTACTCGCCGTCCACCGTAGCGAAATGGGCCGCCTTGCGCTCGAAGAAGCGGTCACAGGCCGCACGGAAACGCCGCCATACGGCCTCGGAGTGACGGCGCGATACGGCCCCGATCTGTTTCCAGCGGGCCTGCAGGGCGATCAGTTCATCGGTCGTCTTCTTCCACTCCTCGCTGTTGGACAACGATTCGGCGGCCTCGCAGATCTCGTTCTTGAGTTGCAGGTTGTGTTCCATCTCGGCCTTCAGTCCGGCATAGAACTGGCGCTTGGCCTCAAAGAAACGGTCGCAGGCGGTCCGGAAGCGTTCGTAGATGCGGTTGTTGTCCTTCTTGGGCGCAAAGCCGATGGTCTTCCAGGTCTTCTGAATCTCCAGCAGTTTGTCGCTGGCCCGATTCCACTCCTTGCGGGTGGTGAGCAGCTGCGATGCCAGCTCCTCGGTAGCCTCGCAGAGACCGGTCTTGAGTTCGAGATTCTTCACCTGCTCGCCCTTGAGCGCCTCGAAATGTTCCTGATGCTGCTTGTTGATCCGGCTCGACGCGGCCTTGAAACGCTCCCAGAGCGCCTCCTTGTACTCATTGGCCACAGGACCCGTCTCGCGCCATTCGTCGTGGAGCTTCTGTAACTTGTGGAAGGCCTCCACCACCGAAGGTTCGAGCAGCAGCGCCTCGGCCTGTTCGCAAAGGGCGATCTTCTGCTCGTAGTTCTTCTTCAGATCGAGGTCCCGCAACTCCTTGTTGATCTTGATAAAGTTGTAGAAGTTCTCGACATGGAGATTGTAGGTCTCCCACAGGTCCTTGATGTACTGTTGAGGCACCGGACCCGTATCGCGCCAGCGCTGCTGGAGTTCGCGGAACTTGTTGAAGGTATGGTTGAGCGTCTCATCGGAATTGATCAGCTCCTTGAGCTCCTCGATGATCTGCTGCTTGACCTTGAGATTGGCCTCCTTTTCGGCCTCGAGATTGGCAATGAAGAGGTCGCGGCGATGCCGGTACTCCTTGAAGAGCTCCTTGAGCTGCACCTCGGCACCGTCGACCGCGGGAGCGAAATCCTCCTCGGCACCGCCCTCTTCGAGGAAGCGGCGGCGGGCTGCCTCAACCTCGGCACGGCGAATGCGGTAGAAGGCGATCTTCAGCGCCTCGACCTCACGGCGGATCGACTGCACGGGCTGCTCCTTCAGCATCCGCGCAAAGATGGCCACCAACTCCTCCTTGCCTTTTCCGGCGAACTGCTCCTCGGGCGTACTCTTTTCCGCGGCGAGCTGTTCGGCCTCGGCCTCCTCGGCGGTTTCGCCCTCGATCTCCAGTCCGGCATCCTGTGCGGCCAGGGCGGCATCCTCGTCGGCAAAATCCACCCGCACCTCCTCAGGGGCCGCATCCTCCTCTTCGAACTCGGAAACGGGTTCCGTCGCGGTCTTGATCCGGGCCCGTTTGGGACGCGGAGCCGTCTCGACGGACGTCGATTCCCCGTCAGTTCCGGAATCCGACCCTTCGGGTTGGGCGGCTTCGGGTTCCGACGTCCCGACAACGGGCTCGGCCGGAACGGCAGGAGCCGCATCGGCAGGCGCGGGATTCTCCGCGGGGCTCTCCGCAAGGGGAGCATCTGCCGTTTCGGGCGTAGCGGCAACGGGGGTTGCAACGGGTTCCACCGGGGCCGCAGCTTCGGCCGGGGTTGCGGGTTCGGAGGTTTCGGGAGTCGTCACGGGACTCTCCAGCGCATCTTCAGCCAGGGGGCTGACTTGCTCTTCGGGAGCAGAAAGGGTCGGTTTTTCAGTAGCCATCTCAGTTGATGTTTTTGATTCCCGGCAGGCGGGAGTACATAAATCTCGCAAATATACTCATTTTATGCGGAACCGGAAAGAGAAATCGACAAAACCTGCAACTACGGCGCAATCCAAAAGCGACCGCCGACTTTTCCGTCCGTTTTCGGAAGTCCTCCCCGGGAAAAAGCGCGAAAATCCCGAAAAAAATGCGTATCTTCGCAAAGTTATCCACCGGGCGTCCGGGACATCGGGCGCCCGCTCTGAAACCGCAACCATGAGCCATCGCATCCTGCTGGTGGACGACGAGGTCGACATCCTCGAATTCGTCCGATACAACCTCGTCCGCGAGGGTTACGAAGTCTACACGGCGCAGAACGGAGCCGAAGCGCTGCAAGTGGCGGCCGAATGCCGTCCGCACCTGATCCTGCTGGACATGATGATGCCGGTGATGGACGGGGCGCAGACCTGCCGGGCCATCCGTGCAAACCCGGCGCTGAAGGATACGATGGTGGTCTTTCTCTCGGCGCTGGGCGAAGAGGAGCAGCAACTGGCGGGATTCGGCGTGGGCGCCGACGACTACCTGACCAAACCGATCAAGATGAAGCTCCTGAAGAGCCGTGTCCAGGCGATCCTGAAGCGCATCGACGCGGATCCGATCCCGGAAAAACAATCCGCTTCGGGAATCACGGTCGACCGCGAACGCTATACGGTGATCCGCAACGGCGAGGAGATCACCCTTCCGCGCAAGGAGTTTGCCCTGCTGGAGCTGCTCTACTCGTCGCCGGGACGTCTGATTCCGCGCGAGGAGATCTACGCGAAGATCTGGGGCACGGAGGTGGTCGTGGGCGACCGTACGATCGACGTGCACATCCGCAAGCTGCGGCAGAAGATCGGCGACCAGCGGATCGTGACGGTCAAGGGGGTCGGCTACAAGTACGAACCCTAATCCGGGGGGGGGTGAGAAGTGAGGCAGAGAGATGTGAGGCAGAGAGATGTGAAGCAGAGAGATGTGAGGCAGAGAGATGTGAAGCAGAGAGATGTGAAGCAGAGAGATGTGAGGCAGAGAGCGGAAAAATTGGATCAGTCGGAAGATCAGAAGAATCGGCATGAAAAATTCCGGAAAATACCGCCGCATCGTCATCAAGATCGGCAGCAACGTGCTGACCCGCGACGACGGTCGGCCCGACACGACGCGTATTTCGGCGCTCGTGGATCAGATTGCACGCCTGCACCGCGCGGGCGTGGAGGTGGTGGTGGTCTCCTCGGGAGCGGTGGCCTCGGGGCGCAGCCTGCTTGAATCACGCGTGGGACGCATCGACACGGTCTCGGCGCGACAACTCTATTCGGCCGTCGGACAGGTGAAGCTGCTGAACCGCTACTACGACCTCTTCAACGACTACGGCATCGCCTGCGGACAGGTCCTCACCACGAAGGAGAGCCTCTCGACGCGCCGCCAGTACCTCAACCAGCGCAACTGCATGGAGGCGATGCTCGCGGCCGGCGTGATTCCGATCGTCAACGAGAACGACACGATCTCCGTCACGGAGCTGATGTTCACCGACAACGACGAACTCTCGGGGCTCGTGGCGGCGATGATGGGGGCCGACGCGCTGCTGATTCTGAGCAACATCGACGGTATTTACGACGGTTCGCCGACAGACCCGGCGTCGCAGGTAATCCGGCGTGTGGCCCCGGGCCGGGACCTTTCGCAATACATCGACACGACACGGTCGTCACGCGGACGCGGCGGAATGACCTCCAAGAGCCGCATTTCGAGCCGCGTGGCGGGCGAAGGAATCGAGGTGGTGATCGCCAACGGACGACGCGACGAGATCCTCACGGATCTGGTGCTCACCGACCGCGACGTGGTCTGCACACGCTTCGAAGCGGCGCCGAAGGCCGCCTCGGGCGTCAAGAAGTGGATCGCCAGCAGCGAGGGATTCGCCAAGGGGGCCCTGTCCCTCGACGCCGGAGCGGCCGAAGCGGTCCGGCGGAGCAAGGCGGCGAGTATCCTGGCCGTGGGCGTGAGTGGCGTCGAGGGGGATTTCGAACGCGACGACATCGTGCGGATCCTCGCACCGGACGGCACCCAGCTGGGCGTAGGCCGCATCTCGTGCGACAGTGCCACGGCACGCCGCAACCTCGGCCGCAAAGGTCTCAAACCACTGATCCACTGCGATTATCTTTATTTGGAATAGCCTCATGGAAACGAATTACCGAACCCTCTTCGAGGCGGCACGCCGAGCAGGCTCCGCCCTCTCCAATACACCTGTGGAACAACTCTCGCAAGCCGTCCGCACGGCAGCCGGGCTGCTCCGCACACACGCCGACGAGATCCTTGCGGCCAACGCCCAGGACCTTGCCGCAATGGACCCGGCCTCACCCCTGTGCGACCGTCTGCGGCTGACACCGGAGCGGATTTCAGCCATCGCCGCCGACATGGAATCGGTGGCGGCACTCCCCTCGCCGCAGGGCGAGATCCTCGCGGAGTGGAGCCGTCCGAACGGCATGCGGCTGCGCAAGGTGCGCGTACCGTTCGGCGTGGTGGGGATGGTCTGCGAGGCGCGTCCGAATGTCACGGCGGACATCTTTTCGCTCTGCATGAAGACCGGGAACGCCTGCGTGCTGAAGGGCGGAAGCGACGCCCGCCGTTCGAACGAGGCGATCGCGGCACAACTCCATGCGGCACTCCGTACCGAAGGGCTTGACGAAGCGGCCTTCACACTGCTGCCGTCGGACCATGCGGCGGTCGGCGAACTGCTGGAGGCGGTGGGTTACGTCGACGTGGTGATTCCGCGCGGAGGTGCGGGGCTGATCCGCTTTGTGCGCGAACACGCCCGGATTCCGGTAATCGAGACCGGCGCGGGAATTGTCCACACCTATTTTGATGCGGCGGGCGACCTCGACAAGGGCCGTGCGGTGATCTGCAACGCCAAGACACGCCGGGTGAGTGTCTGCAACGCCCTGGACTGCCTGATCATCCACCGCGACCGGCTCGGGGATCTGGCCGCATTGTGCGCCCCGCTGGCCGAACACCGGGTCACGATCTATGCCGACCCGGCCGCCCTCGACGCCCTGAAAGGGCACTACCCTGCCGCGCTGCTCGCCCCGGCCTCGGAGGAGCACTACGGCACGGAGTTCCTGGACTACAAATTAGCGGTAAAGAGCGTGTCGTCACTCGACGAGGCGCTGGCACACATCGCACGCTACTCGTCGCGTCACAGCGAAGCGATCATCACCGAGGATGCTGCCGCCGCCGAGATCTTCACCCGCCGGGTCGATGCGGCATGCGTCTACGTGAACGTCTCGACGGCCTTCACCGACGGCGGGCAGTTCGGATTCGGAGCCGAGGTCGGCATCTCGACGCAGAAACTCCACGCCCGGGGTCCGATGGGTCTTCCGGAGCTGACGACCTACAAATACGTCATCACGGGCGACGGGCAAACGCGCAATTCCTGAACAATCCGATGAAAAATCCCCCTTTTCGGGCAAAAAATAAAACGATCCGTAATCATTTTTTCCGTAAATTTGCATATCTGTAAAATAACTCCTATATTTAGCTAATGATTCGCGAATTTTTCTGCGTAGGACTCGGAGGCGCGGCCGGAAGCATCGCCCGCTATCTGATTTCGGCCTGGATGCTGGGTGGCCAGCAACTCCTGGGATTCCCGGCGGGAACGTTCGCGGTCAACGCCCTGGGATCGCTGCTGATCGGCTTTTTGCTGCAAACGCTCTCGTCCGCCACGGCAGGCTGGCTGCTTGTGACGGGCTTCTGCGGCGGATTCACGACCTTCTCGACCTTCTCGGTGGATACCGTGCGCCTGCTCCGGGCCGGAGACTACGGTCCCGCTGCGGGCTATGTGCTTCTGAGTGTGGGAGTATGCCTCGCCTTCACGATGCTGGGAATGTTCCTCGGCTCGCAGACAAAGGGGTAAGAGGCGGCATGAGATCATGTAAAACTTAAAAGATAAACGCTTTATGGTAATTCTCGTATTGAACTGCGGCTCCTCGTCGATCAAATACCAGGTGATCGACATGACGGCCGCTTCGGGCAAACTGCTCGCCAAAGGACTCGTGGAACGCATCGGACTCCCGGAGGGCGACCTGACCCACAAACCCGTGGGCAAGACGCCGTTCGAAGTACACCAGCCGATTCCCGACCATACGACGGGTATCAAACTGGTTCTCGACGCCCTGACCGACCCCGAACACGGCGTGATCGCCTCGCTCGACGAGGTGAAGGCCGTAGGTCATCGCGTGGCGCACGGCGGAGAATACTTCCCGGCAAGCTGCCTGGTGACCGACGACGTGAAGGAGAAGATCCGTTCGCTGTGCCAGATCGCCCCGCTGCACAACCCCGCCAGCCTCGAAGGAATCAATGCCGTAGAAAAGGTACTCCCGGGAATCCCCCAGGTGACGGTCTTCGACACGTCGTTCCACCAGACGATCCCCGCCGTGAACTACATGTACGCCCTGCCGTACGAATATTATGAAAAGTACCGCGTGCGCAAGTACGGCTTCCACGGAACAAGCCACAAATACGTGGCCCGCGTCGGTGCCGAACTCGCCGGACTCGACTTCGAGAACTCGAAGATCATCACCTGCCACATCGGCAACGGAGGTTCCGTCACGGCCGTGCTGAACGGCAAGTCGTTCGATACGTCGATGGGCTTCTCGCCGCTCGACGGACTGGTCATGGGGACCCGTTGTGGACAGGTGGACGCCAGTGCCATCACCTTCATCGGCGCCAAGGAGGGCATGAGCTATGCCGAACTGGAGACGATGATGAACAAGAAGTCGGGTGTCCTGGGACTGACCGGCATTTCGAGCGACATGCGCGACATCGACCACGCCTATGCGGAGGGAAATCCGCGTGCTATTCTGGCGCGCGACATGTACTACCGCCGGGTGAAGAAGTTCGTGGGCGAATATGCCGCGGAGATGGGCGGTGTCGACCTGATCGTCTTCACGGGCGGTGTGGGCGAGAATTCGAGCGACATGCGCGAATCGGTCTGCACGGGGCTGGAGTTCATGGGCGTGAAGTTCGACTCGGAGGCCAACAAGAACGCCCGGGGTGTGAACAAGATCCTTTCGGCCGCGGATTCGAAGGTGAAGGTCGCCGTGATCGCCACCGACGAGGAGCTGATGATCGCCACCGACACCTACAACCTGGTGAAATAAGCCGCCGCCCCACCCGGGCAACCGGGGGGGGGAACCAGGGGGGGGGCAGAGAAGAGGCAGAGAAGGGACAGAGAAGGGATAGAGAAGGGATAGCCGAAAAGGGGCAAAGCAAGGAGGCCGACACCGACAACCGGATGTAAAATAAGCCGCCGGACCCGCCCCGATAACCGGGAGAGAGCAAGGAGGCCAACACCGACAACCGGAGAGAGGCTGAACAGATCTGCCGCCACCAACCAAACAGAAGAAACGAAACACGAACACTAAAAATTCGAAAACCATGATTCAACATCTTACCGAAATCGTCGAAGAGGCGAGAAAACGGGGTAAAAAACGGCTTGCCGTAGCTTACGGCCAGGATTCGCATACGCTGGAAGCAGTTTACGAAGCCTACAAGGAGGGTCTCGTGGAGCCGACGCTCTACGGTGACAAGAAAGTGATCGAGCAGGTCTGCTCGGAGAACAACATCGACATCAAGGCCTTCAACATCGTCGACGAACCGAACGACGTGAAGTGCGTACAGCAGGCTGTGGCCGCCGTCGTGGCCGGGAACGCCGATGTACTGATGAAGGGTCTGGTATCCACGGACAAGTACATGCGCGGAATTCTGAACAAGGATGCCGGGCTCTTCCCGCCGAAGGGTGTGCTGAGCCACGTCTCGATCGTGGAGATGCCCTGCTACCACAAGCTGCTGATCATCTCCGACGTGGCGGTGATTCCGCTTCCGGACTTCAAGCAGAAGATGAAGCAGATCGGCTACCTGGCACAGACGGCCAACCTGCTGGGAATCACGACGCCGAAAATCGCCTGCATCGCACCGTCGGAGCAGGTGCTTCCGAACGTGATCTCCTCCACCGAGGGCGCCCTGCTGGCCAAGATGGGTGACCGCGGACAGTTGGGCAACGTGATTGTCGACGGACCGCTGTCGCTGGACGTAGCCCTCTACAAGTCCGTTGCCGAGCACAAGAAGGTGAAGGGTTCGTCGATCGCCGGAGATCCGGACTGCCTGCTCTTCCCGAACCTGGAATCGGCAAACGTCTTCTTCAAGAGTACGACGCATCTGTGCGGTGGCGAACTCGCTGCCATGGTCATGGGTACGAAGGTACCGTGCGTGCTGACGTCGCGCGGCGACAGCAGCCGGACGAAACTCTACTCGATCGCTTTGGCCTGCCTGGCCGTGAAGAAATAAGACACGGTCCGGAAACCACGTTCCAAACCAACCTACCTACTGAACCGAGAACTTTATGAGCTACAAAGTTTTAGCAATAAATCCCGGCTCTACATCCACGAAGGTCGCTCTCTATGAAGATGAGCGGCCTTTGTTGGATTTGACCTTGCGGCACTCCACGGAAGAGCTGCAACGCTTCACCGACGTGATCGACCAGCTGGACTGGCGCCGGGGACTGATCCTTTCGGCGCTGCGGGAGGCGAACTTCCCCCTGCGGGAACTGTCGGCCGTAATCGGCCGCGGAGGTCTGATCCATCCGATTCCGGCAGGCGTCTACGAGGTGAATTCGCGGATGCGCTACGACCTGCGCCATGCCGTGATGAAACACGCCTGCAACCTGGGCGGACTGCTTGCCGCACAGATTGCCCACATGGCCAAGGTGAAGGCCTACATCGCCGATCCACCGGTCGTGGACGAGATGGACGACCGCGCCCGTATCACCGGCATGCCGATGTGCCCGCGCAAGTCGATCTTCCACGCCTTGAACCAGAAGGCCATCGCACGGTTGCACTGTGCCAGGACGGGACGCATCTACGAGGAGACAAACCTGATCGTGGCACACATGGGTGGCGGCATCTCGGTGGCGGCACACCGCCGGGGCCGGATCGTCGATGTAAACAACGCCCTGGACGGAGACGGGCCTTTCGCTCCGGACCGGGCCGGCAGCATTCCGTCGAGCGAATTGATCAAGGTCTGCTTTTCGGGGCAATATTCGAAAGAGGAGTTGCTGAAGTTCGTATCGAGCAAGGGCGGACTGGTCGCCTACCTGGGCACGAACTCCGTGATTCAGGTGATGGAACGCATTGCACAGGGCGATCAGCGGGCCCGGAAGGTACTGGATGCCATGTGCTACAACATCTCGAAACAGATCGGAGCGATGGCCGCCGCACTCGAAGGACGTGTCGACGGCATTCTGCTGACGGGAGGTATCGCCTACAACGAACCGGTGGTGGACTACCTGCGGCGCCACTGCGAATTCATCGCGCCGGTCACGGTCTATGCCGGAGAGAATGAACTCGAGGCGCTGGTCCAGAATGCACTGGTGGTGCTCCGGGGTGAGATTACGCCGAAGGTCTACAAATAGAAGCCGACAAATGGATGAGCAGGCGGCAAAGGCCCCGCGCCGGTCTTGAAGTCTCTGCATCGGTCTCGAGGCCCCCACTCCGGTCCGAAGGTTCCGCACCAGGCCCGAAGTCCCCGCGTCCTTCTTGAAGTCCTCGCCCCCTTCTCGAAGTATCCGCCCCTTCCCCGGAAAATAACAGATCGCCTAACTGCGGGCGATCTGTTGCTTTACGATGGTACTGACTTCGCGGAAAGCCTCGAGCCGGAAGAGCCAGGAGAGCCCTCCGTAGACCAGAACCCCGACAAGCAGTTCGGCCACAAGCCGCAACAGAGCATCCGCAGGCAGGAGCAGGGCCACCCCGCGCACGGCGGCATACATGGCCAGGGAGACCAGCGTCACGGGTGCCAGCGTACGCAGGAAGCGCCCGGTCGAGAGAAGCGTAAAACGACACGTCGCCCAGAAATTGACCCCCATTTCGCAGAAGGCGATAACAACCAGCCCCCACACCACGGCCATCACGCTCCGGGGAATGGTCACGGCGAAAACCAGGGTCATCAATGCCTTCTTGAGGATCTCGAGCCGTACGATCAGCGGACCGCGGCACTTGACCTTGAGGACGTTGTAAGCCACAAGTCCCACGGGATAGAAGATGCCCGAGAGGCAGACGACTTCGAAATAGGGCACCGTGGGCATCCACTCCTCCCCGAGAAAGACAGAGAACATGTCGTGAGCAACGGCCGACATGCCGAGCATGATGGGGAACATCACGTAAGCCACGACCATGACGACCTGGCGGTAGCTTTCGGCGAATTTCGGGGCGTCGTCCCCGATCCTTGCCAGGGCCGGAAAGGTGACGCTCTGTACGGCCTGCATACCGGTTGTTGCGGGCATGTCCTTGATTTTCACGGCCTGGTCGAAGGATCCGAGGGTCGCCGGATCATAGAGCTTGCCGAGGAAGAACTGCGGAATCTTACTGTAGAAGTTGGAGATCAGGTCGGTGGCCATCAGGCTGCAACTGAAGGGTGCCATTTCACGAATGGGCTTCAATCCGCAGGCGCCGCGGGGTCTCCAGTCACTGAGCCACCACAGCATGCCGGCACGAACGGCAGCCGCCAGCACCCGTTCGGCAACCAGCGCCCAGATCCCCCATCCGGCCAATGCCAGGGCAATGGCCGCCAGTCCCCCGACAAGCGACGAGAAAAAGGTGACCTTCGAGAGAAGTGCGAAACGGAACTGGCGGGTAAAGATCGAATTCTGGACCGTACAGAGGGCATTCAGGGGCAGGAGCAGAAAGAAAACGGGGGCGATCCGCGCAATTTCGGGCATGTCGTACCACCGCGCCGTGGCGGGGGCCAGGGCCACAAGGGCGACATAGAGGAGTATCGCCACGCCGATATTGAAGAAAAAGACCGACTTGTAGTCGTATGCCCCGGGATTGCGGTGACGGATCAGACTCTGCGAAAAACCGCCGTCGACCACGACGAGCAGGACCGTGACCACGGCCGAGGGAATCGACATGAACCCGAGGATGTCCCGGGTCAGCAGGCGCAGGATCACAAGTCGCACGGCCAGGGCTAGGAGCATCGAACCGATCTTTTCGGCCATGCTCCAGGCCACGCCGCGTGCGACCTTCTCTTTGAGTTCCCCGGCCAACGTCTATTTGTGCTGAGCCGTGATCATCTCGTTCCGCTGCCGGATGCTGCGGACGTTGGCGATCTCGACGTAGGAGGCACCTCCGTCGGGTCCGAAGCTGCCGCCCACGATGGCGAACAGGTCCTCGTCGTTGAGTTTGCGATACTGGTCGATGAACTCCAGGGCATCGACCAGGAAGTGATAGCGGTCGGAGAGCTCCTGGTTGCGGAGAATGGGCACCACCCCGTACGAAAGAGCCAGAATCCGCTGGGCATGCAGCTGATAGCAGACCGCCATGACGGTTTTGCGGCCGCGGAAGGCTGCCAGGTAACGTCCCGTCCGTCCGGTCTTGGTATCGAGGACGACGTACTTGATCGGGAGGTTCGTCGATGCCCGCACGGCCGAGCGGGCCAACTGTGCGGTGATTTCGTGGTTCACCGAAACCATGTTCATGTCGATCATGGGCTGGAAGTGCTCCTCGTCGCGTTCGATGGCGCGTGCAACCCGTGCCATGGTCTCGACCGCCTCGACGGGATAGTCGCCCATGGCGGTCTCGTCACTCAGCATCACGGCATCGACACGCTCGTAGATGGCACTGGCCACGTCGCTGACCTCGGCACGCGTCGGACGCGGCGACTTGACCATCGAATAGAGCATCTGCGTGGCAATGATCACGGGACGCTTGGCGCAGATGCACTTCTCGACGATACGCCGCTGGGCGTTGGGAATCGCCTCGGCGGGAAGTTCCACGCCCAGATCTCCGCGGGCCACCATGATCCCGTAGGAGGCTTCGATGATCTCGTCGATGTTGTCGAGGCCCTCCTGGTTCTCAATTTTGGAGATGATCTTGATCTTGCTGCCGTGGGCATCCAGAATATCCTGTACGGCCTTGACGTCGCGGGCCGAGCGGACGAACGAGTGGGCAATGAAGTCGACGTCGTTGCGCACGGCCCACTCGATGAAGCGGCGGTCCTTTGCGGTCACCGAAGGAAGGTCGATCGAGACCCCGGGCACGTTGACGCTCTTGCGCGAACGCATGGCGCCGCCGACCACGAATTCGCAGTCGAGCTCCTCGTCCGTCTTCCCGAGAACACGGATCTCCAGTTCACCGTCGGCGATGAGCATCCGGGCCCCGACCGGAATATCCCGGACGATCGAGGGAACATTCATATAGACCACCTTGCGGGTCGTGAGGTCCGAGCCGTCGGATCCACGCACGACCACACGGTCGCCTGCCCGGAAATTGATGCTGTTGCCGTATTCGTCGGCGATCGTCGTGACACGGATTTCGGGGCCCTTGGTGTCGATCATGATCGGAATGGCCGGATTCACCCGGTGTACGGTTTCAACGATCTTCGTGGCACCCTCTTCAGTCACGTGGGCCGAGTTCACGCGGACGACATCCATCCCGGCATCGAAGAGTTTCCGGACAAACTCCTCGGTACAGCGGAAATCCGACATCGTGGCGACGATCTTGGTTTTTTTCATGCGATACATAGCGGTATTTTTTTGCGTTTTCAGATTTCTGTTGCAACTATACGATCGGATTCAGCAGCGATTCGACCCCCAACCGGTAGGAGTCGAGTCCGAATCCCATGATGGAGCCTTTGGCCACGGGAGCAAGCATCGACGTATGGCGGAACCCCTCGCGTGCGAGGATCGAGGAGATATGCACCTCGACGACCGGGACGCTGACGGCCGCCACGGCATCACGCAACGCTACCGACGTATGGGTATATCCTCCGGCGTTGAGCACAACGCCGTCATAACAGCCGTCGGCCTGCTGGATCATATCGATGAGCGCCCCCTCGTGATTCGACTGGAAATACTCGAAAGCCACATGCGGATAGCGGCCTTTCAACTCCTCGAAAAAACTTTCGAATGTCCGGGAACCGTAGACTCCGGGATCACGGCGTCCCTGCAGGTTGAGATTCGGGCCGTTGAGAATCAGTATTTTCATATACAATCGGATATAAGATTCGGGCAGCCGGACGGCCGGACTGCTTTTCGGAAACAAAGGTAGTTATTTTCGCCGAAAAAACGGTATCTTTGCCTCAACGGCACATTAAAAAACATGACGGAATTCGGATTCATCGACCAAATACGGGCACTTTTCGCCACACTCCCCGACAACGGGTTCGAGGGGATCGGGGACGACTGCGCCGTATTGCCGCTCAGCGGCGGCGAGGCCCTGGTTTTCACGTCGGACCTGCTGACCGAAGGAGTGCATTTCCTGCGCCCGGCAACCTCGGCCCGGGAACTGGGCGGAAAAAGCCTGGCCGTCAATCTGAGCGATGTGGCGGCCATGGGAGCTCGCCCCGTAGCGACACTGCTGTCGATCGCCCTGCCCCGGGAGGCTGCCGACAACTGGGCCCTGGAGTTCATCGAGGGTTACCGGGCGCTTTCGGAGCGCTTCGCCACCCCGCTCGTCGGAGGCGACACGACCCGTTCGGAATCGGGCATTACGATCAACGTCACGGCCATCGGCCGCTGTCCGCTCACGCACCTCAAGCGCCGCCGCGATGCCCGGCCGGGGGATCGGATCTTCGTGGCCGGAGAGCTCGGGGCATCGGGTAGCGGGCTGCAGGAGATCCTTGCGGGATGTCTCGATACGCCGCTGGCGGCCACGCACCGCAACCCGCAGCCGCAGGTCAACGAAGGAATCTGGCTCGGATCCCGCCCGGAGGTCCATGCAATGATGGACCTTTCGGACGGCCTGGCCTCGGATCTGCGCCACATCCTCGACGAATCGACGTGCGGTGCGGAGATCGACCTGGAACGGATTCCCGTTGCCGCGGGTTCCGACCTGCGGACGGCAGTCTGCGGAGGCGAGGACTACAAGCTGCTCTTCACGGCGGCTCCGGAGGCGGCCGAA
>CALUIG010000014.1 GCA_944320625.1 uncultured Alistipes sp. | reverse complement strand
CCCATGTCGGCAGCCAACTGACGGAGACTCATGTTCGTAATCGAAGGCAAAACCGAAGGCGATTTCGGCGTAATGTACTTGCCATTCTTGATACCGAAGAAGTTCGCAGCCCCACACTCCTCGATGTACTTGTGCTCGGCAGCGTCCAGATACATGATGTTCGAATAACCCAGATCATGTCCCTTTTCACCGGAGAGAAGGCTGGCAGCATAGTTTCCGCCGACCTTCACGTCGCCTGTTCCACGTGGAGCAGCACGGTCCTGTTCCCGGTCAATGGCAACCCGGATTGGAGCAATGCCCGACTTGAAGTAAGCCCCCACAGGCGAGCAGTAAACAATCAGCAGGGCATCCTTGGCAGGTTTTACACCCAGACCGACCGTCGTGCCGAACATCACCGGACGCAGATACAGCGAAGCACCTGTCCCATAGGGAGGGATGAATCGCTCATTGCGCTTCACCACCTCGATGCAGGCATTCACAATCATCTCCTCCGAGGGAACCGGCAGACAAAGCCGCTCCGCCGACGACTGCATCCGGCGGGCATTGTCCGCAACGCGGAAAAGACGCACCTTGCCATCAATACCCCGGAAAGCTTTCAAACCCTCGAAGAGTTCAATGCCGTAATGCAGACACGACGCCGACATGTGCATATGAATATACTCATCGTCGGTAACCATCATCTCGCTCCACTTGCCATCCGTATAGGAGAAGCGGACATTGAAATCCGTCTTGCAGTAATCGAAACCGAGCGCACTCCAATCCATATTTTCCATATCTTTCTGTTTTTAGAATTTTTTGCACCAAAAATAAATCGAAAAATCCCGGGCTTATCCGACCACGGCTCCATTGTTGGTCGGATCGCCGGGCTGCAGCAAACGTAATTTTCCGGAGGCATCTTCGGCCATCAGAATCATGCCTTTCGACAAAATTCCCTTCAATTCGCGCGGTGCCAGATTGACCAACACGAGCACCTGTTTGCCGACCAACTCCTCGGGCGTAAAGTATTCGGCGATTCCCGAAACGATTTCCCGCTTGTCGATACCCGTATCGACGGTCAATTTCAACAGTTTCTTGGTTTTGGCCACCTTTTCGGCCGCCAAAATCGTCGAAACCCGAATATCCATTTTCTGAAAATCGTCGAATTGAATTGTATCTTTCTGAGGTTCAACATATTGAGCAGCCTCAGCCGCCTGATTGGCCGCTTTCGTGGCAGCCAGTTTGTCCAACTGGCGCTGAATCACATCGTCCTCGATCTTCTCGAAGAGCAGCGACGGTTCACCGATGCGGTGTCCGGCCGAAATCAGATCCATGGCTCCGAGCCGCTCCCAACCGAACTTCTCCGTAGCCAACATCTTCAGGATCTTGGCAGCCGAGAAGGGCATAAAGGGCTCGATGGCGATGGCCGTATTGGCCGTAATCTGAAGGGCGATATTCAGGATGGTTTTCACCCGTTCGGGATCGCTCTTAATGACCTTCCAAGGTTCGGTATCGGCCAGATACTTGTTGCCGATACGGGCAATATTCATGGCCTCCTTCAGAGCCTCCCGGAAACGATAGTTCTCGATATTGGCTTCGAGCGACGCCTTTACGGCAGCCACTTCCGCAATCGTCTCCCGATCGTAGTCCGTCAACTCGCCACAGGCCGGGGTTTCTCCTCCGAAATACTTCTGAGTCAGCACCAAAGCACGGTTGACAAAGTTACCCAGAATCGCCACGAGTTCGTTGTTGTTGCGGGCCTGGAAATCCTTCCACGTGAAGTCATTGTCCTTGGTTTCGGGGGCATTGGCGCAAAGTACATAGCGAAGGACATCCTCCTTGCCGGGGAACTCTTCGAGGTATTCGTGCAGCCAGACGGCCCAGTTGCGCGACGTGGAGATCTTGTCGCCTTCGAGGTTCAGGAACTCGTTGGCAGGCACATTTTCCGGAAGAATATAGCCTCCGTGGGCCTTCAGCATCGAGGGGAAGACGATGCAGTGGAAGACGATGTTGTCCTTGCCGATGAAGTGTACCATCTTGGTGTCCTCCGACTTCCAATACTTTTCCCAATCGGGTGTAAGATCCTTGGTAGCAGAGATATAGCCGATCGGGGCATCGAACCACACGTAGAGGACCTTCCCTTCGGCCCCTTCGACCGGTACGGGAATGCCCCAATCGAGGTCGCGGCTCACGGCACGCGGCTGCAGACCTCCGTCCAGCCAGCTCTTGCACTGTCCGTAGACATTCGATTTCCACTCCTTGTGTCCCTCGAGAATCCACTCACGGAGGAATCCTTCGTACTGATCCAACGGAAGATACCAGTGTTTCGTCTCGCGTTTCACAGGTACCGATCCCGACACGGCACTGTGGGGATCGATCAGTTCGTCGGGCGAGAGCGTCGACCCGCACTTCTCGCACTGGTCGCCATAGGCCCGGTCGTTGCCACACTTGGGACAGGTTCCGACGATATAGCGGTCCGCCAGGAAGGTCTGGGCCTCCTCGTCGTAGTATTGCATGGAGTTTTTTTCGATGAACTTGCCCTCGTCGTAGAGTTTCCGGAAGAAGGCCGAAGCGGTCTCGGCGTGGGTTGCGGACGAGGTACGCGAGTAGATGTCGAACGACATGCCGAGTCCCTCGAACGATTTTTTGATCAGTTCGTGGTAACGATCCACAATCTGCTGCGGTGAAACGCCCTCCTTGCGGGCCTTGATGGTGATGGGCACCCCGTGTTCGTCGGATCCGCAGACGGAGATCACGTCGCAGCCCTTGAGACGCAGATAGCGGGTATAAATATCCGAAGGTATGTAGACTCCGGCCAGGTGGCCGATATGCACGGGGCCATTGGCATAGGGGAGTGCTGATGTTACGAGATAGCGTTTGAACTCTTTAGCCATAAAACGGGTAGCATGTTACTAATATCTGTCAAAAGTACGAATTTTTGAGGGATTCCGGAACGAAAAGGGCAGATTTTGTAACGGCCTCACAGAAAAAGCGAAAAAACGACTACGAAGGGTGCCGGGAAAAGCACAAAAAGAGGTGCCTGCCGCAAGGCAGACACCTCAATAAAATTTCAACGACACCTACCTACTCGAACTGCAGTTCGTCCAACAGCCAGCCGGCTCCGGCAAACTTGTCGACGACAAAGAGCACGTAGCGGATGTCGACGGCAATCGTACGCTGCAATTCGGGTTCGAAGGCAATATCCCCCGACATGGCTTCCCAGTTGCCATCGAAGGCCAGACCGATCAGCGCGCCGCGGTCGTTCAGGACGGGCGATCCGGAGTTGCCGCCCGTGATGTCGCAGTCGGCCAGGAAGCAGGTCGGCAATTCACCCTTTGCATTGGCGTAACGCCCGAAATCCTTCGCCGCATAGAGCTCCTTCAACTTCTCGGGAACGAAGAACTCCTGGGGATTGGCGGGATCCTCCTTCTCCATGACCCCCTTCAACGTCGTATAGTAGTTGTATTCGATACCGTCGGCCGGCGAATAGGGGAGCACACGTCCATAGGTCAACCGGATCGTAAAGTTGGCATCCGAAGCCCAGGCCTTTTTGGGATTCTGCAACATCAACCCGGCAATGTACTTGCGATGTCCCTCACCATATCGCTTCTGCGGCTCCTTGAGGGCGGACGAAAGCTGCCGGTACTGCTTCATTACCGATTGTGCCAGCACCACGGCAGGATCCGCAGCAATCTTTTCCGGAGCATAATCATCCAACAAGGCCATCACCTTCTCCTCGGAAACAAAGAGCGAATGGTCATAGAGATAATCCACATAGGCGTTGATGTCACCGCCGAACTCCTTGTCGACCACCTCCGTATAGAACGACGGCAGCTCCTTCATGTTCTCACGTGCGATCGTGAGCATTCGTTTGGCCACCTTGCGGTCCGTCGCAGGGCTGTAATCCTTGTACCACTCGGTCAAAATCGCTTTGGACTCGGCGGGATCCTCGATCTTCTCATCCACGGACATCTTCGCCGTATTGAGGAACGAACGCACCGGATTGAGCAGCTCGACAGCCGCGAGGAACGCCTCGGCAACATACTGGCGCGTTGCTCCCACCTCCGACATCTCCCCGACAGCCGAACGGATCTTTTCGAGCGCGTCGACATAGCCCTCCTCGGGCAGGGTGTTCTTCTCGGCCCAGGCCTGGAACGATGCCTCCTGTGCCTCCTTGCGGGCCTTTACATCGAGTTTCTCGATACCGCGCGACATGCCGATCGAATTCTTCCAATAGTTCGATGAACGGGCATATTTCGAGGCATACTGGATGCGAATGGCATCGCTGGCGATCATGTCCTCCCAAAGAATCGCCTGGCGCTCGCCCCGGATAAAGATCCGCTGGGGATTCTCGACCTTCAACAGATTGTCGATCTCATACGACGTGGCGTAGCGCTCCGTGGAGCCGGGGAATCCCATGATCATGGCAAAGTCGTTCTCCTCGACGCCGTCCAACGAAATCTTCAAAAACTTCTCGGCCTTATAGGGGCGGTTTTCGGGCGAATACTCGGCCGGACGGTTGTCCGCCCCGGCATAGACGCGGAAGATCGAGAAATCGCCCGTATGGCGCGGCCACATCCAGTTATCGGTATCACCGCCGAACTTGCCGATCGACGAAGGAGGCGCACCGACCAACCGGATGTCCTTGTAGACCTCCATGACGAAGGCAAAGAACTGGTTGCCGCCGAAGAACGACTTCACCAATACCTCCATATCGGGATTCTCTGCACGAAGACGCTTCTTCAGCGCCATGATATTCTCGCGCGTAATCCGGTCGTACTCCTCCTGCGAGGCGATCGAGGGGACGTTGCCCATGATCTCGGCCGTCACGTCGGCAATCTGACGGATAAAGCGCACCTCCAGTCCCGGAGCAGGCAGCTCCTCGGCCTGCGACATGGCCCAGAAACCATACTTCAGATAGTCGTGTTCGACGGACGAGAGCTGCTGGATCGAACCGTAACCGCAGTGGTGGTTCGTAAAGAGCAACCCTTCGGGCGAGACGATCTCACCCGTACATCCACCGCCGAAAATCACGACGGCATCCTTGAGCGAAGAGTTGTTCACGCTGTAAATCTCCTCGGCGGAGAGTTTGCAGCCGCGCTCCTTCATGTTCTTGATATTCATTTTCTGAAGGTAGGGCAGGAGCCACATACCCTCATCGGCGAACGAACTCCACGAAAGCGAGGTCGCCGCCAGCAGCAAGAGAAATTTTTTCATCAATAACAAGCAGATTAAAGTTTTCGATCATTTATCGTTGTCTCACGGATCCGATTCCACGAACCACACCTACACCCCCCTCCGGTCTACCGGATGGCGATCATGTTGCGGATCGAACGTTCGGCAGCCTGCCGCACCTCTTCGTCGAGTATGATCTCCGGGGCCTCGTTTTCCAGGCACGAACAGATATTTTCAAGCGTCACCATCTTCATGTACTTGCAGTTGTTGCAGGCACACGTCTCATCGTCGGGAGGCGCCGGGATGAAGACCTTCTCCGGATAGCGTTTGCGCATCTCGGCGAGGATGCCCGCCTCGGTCACAACGATGAACTCCCGGGCCTCACTCCGCCCGCAATAGTCGAGGATTCCGGCCGTCGAGCCCACGTAGTCGGCCACCTCGACGATATAGGCCCGGCACTCGGGGTGCACAACCACCTTGGCGCCGGGGTGCTCACGCTTGAGTTGCAGGATCTTCTCCAGCGAAAACTCTTCGTGGACGTGGCAGGCACCGTCCCACAGCACCATGTTCTGCCGTCCGGTCAGCTTCTGAATATAGGAACCCAGGTTGCGGTCCGGGCCGAAGATCAGGGGCTGGTCGGCCGGGAGCGACTCGACCACCTTCAGGGCATTGGATGACGTACAGCAGATGTCGGTCAGCGCCTTGACCTCGACCGTCGTATTGACATACGAGACAACCTTGTGTCCGGGATACTTCACCTTGAAGGCGGCGAACTCCCGGGCGTCGCACGATTCGGCGAGCGAGCAGCCCGCCTCGGGGCACGGGATCAGCACCTTCTTGTCGGGGCAGAGGACCTTGGCGGTTTCGGCCATGAAGTGTACTCCGGCGAAGAGGATGATCCGGGCATCGACCTGTTGGGCCTGGACCGAGAGGGCCAGCGAGTCGCCCAGGAAGTCGGCCACGGCCTGCACTTCGGGGGTCGTATAGTAATGGGCCAGGATGATGGCGTTCTTCTCGCGTTTGAGCGCCTCGATACGGCGGCTGAGTTCGGAGGAGTTTTCGACGTTCATCGCTTTTTGTTTTTATTCCTTTTAAATAAATTTAAATAAATAAGAAAAGAAGAATAAATAAAAAGGCTGTTGATACTGTTGACAACTTCGTCTGTTATTTCCCTATCAACATTTTTTCTTTTTTCTTTTTATCTATTTTTTATTTAAAATATTGATATTCAATTAAATTAAAAAAATAATCAACATTTGTTCAAAACGGTTTTAGACATTTCGACAGCCCTGTTTTTTCAACATCGGATTCCCGTTTCCAACGGATTCCGGGCAGCATAACTTTTCATAAAAAAATTTGGATTCGGAGAATTTCCGTATATACCCGCATCGATTTCCGAAATGCAAGTTTTTCCACCTCCGATTTATTCTTTTTTTTCATCCGTTGTTGAACGGGTTATCGACAACTTGTCAACCGTTTTTCATCACTTTGCCGACAATCTTTTCGGCAATTGTCCGGTAACGCTCCTCGACTTCCGGGTGTGTCGATGTGGCCGGACGCCCCTCTTCCGAACCCTCCATGATCGACTGGATGATCGGAATCTCCCCGAGGAACTCCACTCCGTTCTTCTCGGCATAGGCCCTCGCTCCGCCCCGACCAAAGAGGTAGTAGCGGTTCTGCGGCAGTTCCGCCGGGGTGAACCATGCCATGTTCTCGATGATTCCCGCTACGGGAATCTTCACGTTTTCGTTGCGGAACATCTCTACTCCGCGTACGACGTCAGCAACGGCCACCTGTTGCGGTGTGGAGACAATGACGGCGGCATCGATCTTCAGCTCTCCGATGATCGAGAGGTGGACGTCGCCCGTGCCGGGAGGCAGGTCCGCCAGCAGGAAGTCCAATGTCCCCCACTTTGTCTGGTGGATCATCTGTTTCAGGGCGCTTACGGCCATGGCCCCGCGCCACAGCAGCGCATCGGTGGGTTTGATGAAGAAACCGATCGACATCAGCCTGATGTCCATCGACTCGGCCGGAATGATATGTTCCTTGCCCTCCTCGACAATGGCTTCGGGCAGATAACCCTCCACGCCGAACATCTTGGGCTGCGAAGGTCCGTAGATGTCGGCATCGAGGACGCCGACCCGGAATCCCATGTTCCGCAGGGCGATGGCCAGATTGGCCGTGACCGTGGATTTTCCCACTCCGCCTTTGCCCGAGGCGATGGCAATCACCTTGGCAATACCGCCTGTCGTGGTGGAGAGTTTCGGTTCCGGACGCGGGGCTGCTCCTCCCTCCTTGATGACGACAAGGATCTCGGCTTTCGGAAATGCTTCGTGAAGAAGCTTTTCAGCCTGGTTCTTGATCTTTACGGCGAAGGGATCGCGGGCCTTGGCAAAGCGCAGCACGACGGTCACTTTTCCTTCGGCCGTGGCGAGGTGTTCGATGAATCCGCTCGAAACGATGTCCCGGCCCGTTTCGGGATGGACGATCGAGCAGAGCAGTTGTTTGATCGTTTCTTCCATAGTCGCTGGACGTTATTTTTTGCAAAGATAACGTATATTTTCAGGATTAAATATAGTATGTCGATTTATTTTATCGAAAAACGATAAATTTTATTTGTTTGTCGTAAAATATTCCTATATTTGCATGGAAGAATCGGGAATTTTTCCAACCGGGTGTTCCGGTGGGACCGTGCGGGAGACACTTTCGGAGGAGGGCTTTCGGATTCCGGAAGTTTTTTGTGTCTGTTTTCCCGGTTTGGAGCAGGGAATTTGCGGAAGGGAAAGATCCGGATGTTGTCTCCGTACGATTCGACATGCGGCTCCGCAGATCGGGAGTAGGAAAACTGTTTAAAAGAATCGGATATTATGAATTTTGGAAAAACTTTTCTGGCCGGACTGCTTGCCGTGGTAGCAGGGACGTTCCTGGTCTTTTTTCTTTGGATCTTCATTCTGTTGGGAATTGCCGGTTCGATGGAGAAGAGTGTGACGGTGCGTTCCGGATCGGTGTTGAAGATCGATTTTTCGGAGATGCTGACCGATGCGCCTTCGTCGGATCCACTGGCGGGTCTGAACGTGATGACCTTCCAGACCATGCCTCAACTCTCTCTGTTCAAGGCGCTCCGGGCTCTTGAAGCGGCTGCGGCCGACGACCGTATTGCCGGTATCTATCTGCGCATGAACGGGACGGGCGGAATTGCCGGAACGGCTCTTCTCGAAGAGTTGCGTACGGCGCTCGAGGAGTTCAGACAGAGCGGCAAATTCGTGATAGCCTACAACGAAACCTATTCGCAGGGACAGTATTACCTTGCATCGGTGGCCGACCGGATCTACCTGCAGCCCGAAGGTGCCGTGGAGTGGAGCGGTATGGCTGCGAACGTGACCTTTTATAAAGGATTATTGGATAAACTCGACCTCAACGTGGAGATTTTCCGTCCTACGGCCTGCAAGTACAAGAGCGCCGTGGAGCCGTTCATGCTCGACCGGATGTCGACGGCCAACCGCGAACAGATGCAGGAGCTCGTGAATTCGATGTGGAATACCATTTCGGGGGATGTCTGCGCGGCGCGCGGGATCGATTCCGTGGAGATGCGCCGCCTTACGGATAACCTTGAAGTGACACTGGCCGACGAGGCGCTCGAATATGGATTTGTCGATGAACTCCTCTACGAGGATCAGTTGAAGGATGTTTTTGCCGATCTGGGCGTGGCATTCGACGACAACGATTACCGTTTCGTGACACTGGGTGAATATGCCTCGCAGGTAGGTGCCGATCTGAAGAACATTTCGGCCGACCGGGTCGCCATTGTCTATGCCGACGGCCAGATCGTCGACGGAGAGGGTTACGGCAAGGAGATCTACGGCAATACGCTGGCTGCGAAATTGGCTGACGTACGTCAGGATGAGCAGGTCAAGGCCGTGGTCGTGCGGGTCAACTCTCCGGGCGGCAGTGCCCTGGCTTCGGACGTCATCTGGCGTGAGATGGAACTTTTGCGTGCCGAGAAGCCCGTGATCGTTTCGATGGGTTCCTATGCGGCCAGCGGCGGATACTACATCTCCTGTCCGGCCGATGTGATTGTGGCCGACCGGCTGACGCTGACCGGTTCGATCGGAGTCTTCGGGATGATCCTCGATCCGCGCGAGGCGTTGAAAAACAAGTTGGGAATCACCATCGACGGGGTGCAGAGCAATACGTCGTCGGATTTTCTCGGAAAGGGTCCCTTGACACCCGTTCAGCGTGCGATGATCATGCGTGGCGTGGACCGGGTCTATACGACCTTTACGAAGGATGTTTCAGAGGGTCGCAACCTGCCGCTCGAACGGGTTCTGGAGATTGCCGGAGGCCGGGTCTGGTCGGGGGAGGATGCCCTGGAGATCGGTCTGGTGGATGCCTGTGGCGGTCTGAAGACGGCCATTGCCCTGGCCGTGGACAAGGCCGGACTGGGCGACAGCTACCGGATCGTCGAGGTGACCGAACAGCCCACGGGACTGGCGGCCCTGCTTTCGTCGCTGAACGTGAGTGTCCGCGAGGCCTTCACGCGTTCGGATCTGGGTGTGATGATGAAGGAGTATGCAACGGTGCGCGAGGCTTTGAGCCAGCAGGGAATCGTGATGTATTCGCCCTGCCGCGTCGAGTTGCGGTAAGGCGGGTTTTTGAACAACGGACGGAAAAAGGCATCCCTTGCAAGGGGTGCCTTTTTTCAGGAATAATTTGAGGGAACATCGCTTTTTCTTTTGCCTTTTCCCTATCTTTGCAATATGACAGTAATCAGATTGACCAAGGAATTTTCGTTCGAGGCGGCGCACGCACTCGAAGGATACGACGGGCCGTGCCGTGAGATCCACGGACACTCCTATCGGCTTTTCGTGACGGTGAAGGGGACTCCCGAACCGGCTCCGCAGAGTCCCAAATGCGGCATGGTGCTGGATTTCGGCATCCTGAAACGCATTGTGAACGAGGAGATCGTTTCGCGCTTCGATCACGCGCTGGTACTGAAGACCTCGGACGCCGGCGAGGAACTTTTCAGGATTTTGTCGGCGCGTTTCGGGAATATCGTTACGGTGGATTACCAGCCGACGTGCGAGAACATGCTGGGGGATTTTGCCGCACGGATTGCTGCGCGGCTGCCCGAAGGGGTGACGCTGCATTCGCTGCGACTTCACGAGACCGCCACGTCATTCGCCGAATGGTTCGCCGAGGATAACGCCTGAACGTTCCTTCCGACATAACCGACGCAATACACAGCTATGAAAAAACTCTTCCTGGTTGACGCTTATGCGTTGATTTTCAAGTATTACTACGCTTTTCTGGGACGTCCCATGCGTAACCGGACGGGGATGAACACCTCGGTGGTTTTCGGTTTCGTGAAGTTTCTGCGCGACATCCAGAAGCGTGAACGGCCCGATCTTTTGGGTGTTGCCTTCGATCCTCCGGGCGGGAGTTTCCGGCGGGAGCTTTTCCCGGAATACAAGGCCAACCGCACGGAGACACCCGAAGACATTCTGCTGTCGGTACCCTACGTGAAACGGGTGTTGGAGGCGATGTGCATTCCGATCCTCGAGGTCGAGGGTTATGAGGCCGACGATGTGATCGGCACCCTTTCGCAACAGGGCGTCCGGGCGGGATATGACGTCTACATGGTCACACCCGACAAGGACTACGGACAGTTGGTGCGGGACCATTGCCGCATCTACAAGCAGCGGGGATCCGAGGGGAGTATCGAGATCGTGGGCCGCGAGGAGATCCGCGAAAAATACGGCATTGACGATCCGCAGCTGGTGCGCGACATCCTGGCCCTGTGGGGGGATGCTTCGGACAACATTCCGGGGGTTCCGGGCATTGGCGAGAAGGGGGCTTGCAAACTGGTCCGCGAATGGGGTACGGTGGAAAACATCCTGGAGAATGTTGACAAGATAGCCGGAAAACAGGGTGAAAAGATTGCCTCCTGGGCCGATAACCTGCGGCTGGCCAAACGGCTGACAACCATCTGCCTGGATGTTCCGATCGAGTTGCGGGAGGAGGATCTGACGGTCTGTGAGCCGCATCTGGATGATTTGCGGGCCCTCTTTGCGGAGCTTGATTTCAAGGCTTTTCTGAATGACCTGGCCAACCTGGCGCCTCCCGAACCGGTTTCCGATGCCCCCCGCCAGGAGGCACAGACCCAGTTGGCGGAGATGGCCCGGGCCAAGTCGGCCGCGGCGAAGAGGGCGGCATTGGCCGGACAGGGGAATCTCTTCGGTGATCCGGTGATCCCGGTGGCGGCCCCGGTTCCGGTGGCCGAACTGCAGGCCGAAGCCGAGGCAATGTCCTTCGGAACGGCCCAGACCACACCGCACGAATACCTGCTTGTGGAGAGTGCCGACCACCTGCGCGAAGTAATTGCGACGGTGAGCCGTTACGATGAATTCTGCTTCGATACCGAGACGACGGGGCTGGACATCTTCAACGATCGGATCGTGGGGTTGTCGCTGGCCGTCGAGCCTTTCAAGGCGTGGTACGTGCCCTTCAGGGAGGAGAACACCCGCACCTATGCGGAGATCATCCGCCCGCTGTTCGAGAATGAGCGCATCGCCAAGATCGGTCAGAACATCAAGTTCGACCTGATGGTCCTCCGGCAGTTGGGGGTCGAGGTGCGGGGGCGTTTCTACGATACGATGATCCTCCACTACCTGTTGGATCCCGAATCGCGTCACAACATGAATGTCCTGGCTGAAAAGTACCTGAATTACAAGCCGATCGAGATTGAAACGCTGATCGGTAAGGGTGCCAAGCAACTGACGATGGATCTGGTGAACGTCGAGCGTGTGAAGGAGTATGCCGCCGAGGATGCCGATGTCACGCTTCGCCTCAAGCGGGTACTCTTTCCGCAGGTTGAGCAGATCGGGTTGCGCGATCTCTATTTCGAGATCGAGGAGCCGATGATCTCCGTGCTGGCCGACATTGAGATGGCGGGCGTGCGGATCGATTCCGATGCGCTGGCAACCTATGCCGTGGAGTTGAACCGCAAGTTGTCGGAACTCGAAGCGGCGGTGCGGTCCGAGGCCGGGGAGCCGAATCTGAACATCAACTCGACGCGTCAGCTGGGCGAGGTGCTCTTTGCGAAGATGCGTATTGCCGAGAAGCCCAAGATGACGCGCACGAAGCAGTTCTGTACCGACGAGGAGTACCTCCAGTCGTTTGCGCACAAGCACCGGATCGTGGACCTTATCCTCGAATACCGGGGTGTCAAGAAACTGCTGTCGACCTATGTCGAGGCGCTGCCGCAGCTGGTGAACCGCCGTACGGGCCGGATCCACACGTCGTTCAACCAGGCCGTGACGGCTACCGGACGCCTCTCGTCGACGAATCCCAACCTGCAGAACATTCCCGTGCGCGAGGAGATGGGGCGCCGCATCCGCAAGGCCTTCATTCCGTCGGACGAGGAGCATCTGCTGCTTTCGGCGGACTACAGCCAGGTGGAACTGCGCCTGATGGCCCATCTTTCGGGTGACGAGGCGTTGATTGCGGCCTTTGAGCATGGGGAGGATGTCCATGCCTCGACGGCTTCGCGTCTCTTCAACAAACCGATCGGGGAGGTGACACCCGAGGAGCGGCGGCGGGCCAAGACGGCCAATTTCGGCATTATCTACGGTATTTCGGCCTTCGGGCTGAGTCAGCGGCTGGAGATTCCGCGCAAGGAGGCCCGGGAGATCATCGACGGTTATTTTGCCTCCTACCCCAAGGTGAAGGAGTACATGGACCGCGTGGTGGAGAAGGCCCGGGAGGAGGGGTTCGTCTCGACGATTTTCGGGCGCCGCCGCTACTTGAACGACATCCGTTCGCACAATGCCGTGGCACGCGGTCTGGCCGAACGCAATGCCGTGAATGCCCCGATCCAGGGCTCGGCGGCCGACATCATGAAGATCGCCATGATCGACGTACATCGTCGTTTTGCGGCCGAGGGAATCCGTTCGCGGGTGATCCTGCAGGTGCACGACGAACTGGTTGTCGACATGCTGCGTTCGGAACAGGAGCAGGTCGTGCGGATCGTCACCGAGAGCATGGAGTCTGCAGCGAACCTGAAGGTGCGGCTGATTGCCGATGCCGGAGTGGGCCACAACTGGCTCGAAGCCCACTGAGCGGAATCCGACTGATCCATCGTAAAAACGACAACATACCATGATTGAACCTCCCTACACCCCTTCGCCGTCGCGTTACGACAATGGCATGTGCTACCGCCGGGCGGGTCGCAGCGGCATTCTGCTGCCGGCACTCTCGCTCGGGCTGTGGCAGAATTTCGGCAGCCGGCAGAGTTTCTCGAAGGTCTGCGAGATGGCCCACTACGCCTTCGATCACGGCATCGTGCATTTCGACCTGGCGAATAACTATGGTCCGGAGTACGGTACCGCGGAGGAGAATTTCGGGCGTCTGATGGAGCGTTCGTTCCGCCCCTACCGCGACGAACTCTTCATTGCGACAAAGGCCGGATACGACATGTGGCCCGGACCCTATGGCAACTGGGGTTCGCGCAAATACCTCATGGCGAGCCTTGACCAGAGCCTCCGGCGCATGAAACTCGATTACGTCGACATTTTCTATTCGCACCGCTACGATCCCGAAACACCCCTCGAAGAGACCTTGCAGACTCTGGTCGACATCGTTCGCAGCGGCAAGGCTCTCTATGTCGGATTGTCGCGTTATCCGCTCGAGGCGGCCCGTTTCGCCTTCGACTATCTGGCGGCCCGGGACGTGCGCTGCCTGCTTTTCCAGGACCGGCTCAATCTCTTCGACCGCAATCCGGTCGAGAGCGGGGTTTTTGATCTCTCGGTGGCTGCCGGTTCGGGCTTCATTGTCTTTTCGCCCCTGGCCCAGGGGTTGCTGACGGGACGCTACCTCGACGGAATTCCGGCCGGTTCGCGCATGGCCGAGGGCCGGACGCTGCACAGCGAGGTGCTCGACGAGGCGATGCTGACGCGCCTCCGGGGTCTCGACGATCTGGCCCGGCAGCGGGGTCAGACACTGGCTGAAATGGCGCTGGCATGGCTGCTGCGCGACGAACGCATCACCTCGGTGATCGTCGGAGCCAGCTCCACGGCCCAGATCGAGGATAACCTCCGGGCCTTGAAGTGCCTGCATTTCTCCGACGAGGAGCTGGACAGGATCGAACGCCTGATCCGCGGATAGATGATTGTCCGGGAGGGGATCGAACAACCTGTCTCAAGAAAAAGCCGGACCCTGCGACAGGGTCCGGCTTTTCGTTGTGGATCGTCCGAGGGTCAGAACGAGACGCCGACCCGGATGCCGAAATTGTTGATGTTGTTGAGTTTGTAGATCAGCACGTCGCCGCTGTTGGTGGCGTAGCTGTAGTAGAGGGCCACGTGGAATCCCAGGCGGTAGTCGGGACGCGGGAAGATCGATACGCCGACTTCCGGCGACATATAGAATCCCCAGGTCTCGGAGTATTGTTTGACGATGTAGTAATAGGAGGACATCTCGGCGTAGCAGGCTCCCAGCTTCATGCCGACATAGGGCTGCAGGACGCTGTCCGTAAGCCAGTTGTACCGGCCCGTGACACCGAACGGCAGTTGGAAGAGGGCATGTTTCTGGTTGGTGGTCAGAGCGGTTCCGTCGCTCAGGTTGAGGGTCTGGCGGTCGATGCTCTCCAGATTGGTCTGATACGAAATGAAGGGTCCCACGGTGATGGCCGGCGTGACGAAGTATCCGCCCTCGAAGTTCATGCCCCAGCCCGAAGTCTTGTCGGCGAAGTCGTTGCCCAGAGGTACGCCCATCTGCCAGTCGACATTGATGTAGGTATTGGGGAAAATCTGCGCTTTGCCCGGCAGTGTGGCGGCCAGCATGACGGCGCAGCATGCAAAGATTTTGAGGTATTTGGCTGTTTTCATGATCGGAATGATTTTGCATTAAACTATTTTACCAGGTAGGGCGACTGTGCGAAAGCCTGATCCACGCCGTCGATGGTGCGTTGCAGGTTGAGTTCGGCATTGGATGTCAGCAGTCCGCCGATGAAGGAGTCCCAGACGACGGGGAGTTTCTTTCCGCTCTCCTGGTCGGCCTGGAGGTCGAGCATCTCCACGAGGAGTGATCCGGCCGTATAGGCGTAGTAGACGTTGTAGGGATAGTGCCAGCCGGCCCAGTTTCCCCAGTATCCGGGCGCCCAGTAGTAGGGATAGTACCACCACCAGTAGGGGTTGTCATATCCGACGAAATAGGTCTCCTGGCGTACGTAGCTGAGTTGCAGTCCGACGCTGGCCAGGGCTTTGTCGTCGGTGCGGACGTATCCGGCATTGTCCATGCCGCCGGCCACGGCGTCGATGACAGTCAGGGCATCTTCGTCCTTCCAGTACTCGGTCTGGTCGCTGTTTCCGATCACCAGGATACTGTCCGGGAGGTAGTAGGTGTCGATTGCCGAGAAGTCGGTACCGGAATCGTGGGCGGTGTAGACCAGATAGTCCCGATGGAGATCCGACGTCGAGGGTTCTTTCTGGCACGAGCAGAACGCGGCTGCAACGAGCGCGAACGCAATGTAACGGATTTGTTTGACGTTCATGATGTTTTGAATTTTGGTTTGCTGTCTCCTCCCGAGTCTCAAATTTCGTTCCCCGGGAGGGACGATTCCGGCACCCCGGTCCGAACGGGACATGAAAAAACCGGAAATCCCCAACTGGGGATTCCCGGTTCTTGGAAAGTTCCTTGAAATTCGGATTTTACCGATATTTGTGCGAGATAAGGGTCATGAACTCTTCGCGCGTGCGGTGGTCGGAGAGGAAGATGCCCGTGAATGCCGAAGTGGTGGTGGCGGACTGCTGTTTTTCGATGCCGCGCATCTGCATGCACATGTGGCTGGCCTCGATCACCACGGCCACGCCCATCGGGCTGAGGGCCTCCTGGATGCAGTCGCGGATCTGGACCGTCAGGCGCTCCTGGACCTGCAGCCGCCGGGCGAAACACTCCACCACGCGGGCGATTTTCGAGAGTCCGGTGATGTATCCGTTGGGGATGTAGGCGACATGCGCCTTGCCGTAGAAGGGCAGCATGTGGTGCTCGCACAGCGAATACAGTTCGATGTCCTTTACGAGGACCATCTGCTTGTACTCTTCGCGGAACATGGCCGAACGGATGATTTCGAGCGGGTTTTCGTCGTATCCTTTCGTGAGGAACGACATCGCCTTGGCCACCCTTTCGGGGGTCTTCAGCAGACCTTCGCGTGAGGGATCCTCGCCCAGCAGGCGGAGGATCTCCGTATAGTGTCCTTTGAGGGCTTCGACCGTCTCGGGATCGAAACGCTCCTCCTTGTCGTAGATTTTCGTCTCCATAGGTGCCGCAAAGATACGCATTTATTCTTTCAGAATCGCATCCATGACCCACGAAGTCCGGGCGGCCGATACGCCGGTCGAGGGACAGTGTCCTTCGCCGCGGAGTTCTGCGACGATCGATGCGATCATCGGAGCCTGAATGTGTGTCGGGGGCTCGATTGCAAAGCGCTCCGTCCCTTCGGGGGTTGTAAGTTCGACGGGCGTGAAGGCGAAGGTGCTGAAACGGACCGAGCCCCGGCTGCCGACAATGAGCACCGAGTCCTCGGTCTCTTCGGGTGTTGCGACGAAACTCCAGAGTCCGGTACCGACGACCCCCGAACGGAAATGCAGCGCCGCGGAGACCGTATCGGCCACCTCATACAACCCTCCGAGATTGCTCTTCATGCCTTCGGCCGCCGCGATCTCTCCGAGGAGGAAATCGAGGATGTCGAGCGTGTGCGGGGCCATGTCGTAGAAATAGCCCTCTCCACCGACTTCACGGCGCAGGCGCCACGGCAGGTGCTCCGGGTCGCGGTCTTCGGGAGCGGCCGGGCGCAGATAGCGGACTTCGACCCGCTGGGGAGATCCGATTCTTCCCGTTTCGATCAGTTCCCGGACTTTCAGAAAGTAAGGCAGGGCACGGCGGTAGTAGGCCACGAAGAGTTTTTGCCCGGCTTTTTCGGCCGCTGCGATCATCTCCCGGCACTCGGCGTGGTTCATCGCCATGGGCTTTTCGACATAGACGGGCTTTCCGGCCTCCAGGGCCCGGATCGTCAACTCCTTGTGTGTGGCGTGCGGCGTGGCGACATAGACGATGTCGACCTCGGGATCGGCAATCAGCGCCCCCGCATCGGTGTAGAAGCGGGCGACTTGGTGTCGTCGTGCGAAGTCGGCGGCTTTCGCTCCGTCACGCCGCATGACGGCCACGAGCGCCGAGTGTTCGGTGAGGTACATGGGCGGTCCGCTCTTGCGTTCGCAGACGTCGCCGCATCCCAGAATTCCCCAACGGACGATCTGTTTCGGTTCCATCTCCCTGTGCTATTTTTCGTGGGCGTGCAGGAATTCGGCCAGTTTGCGCACGGCACGCCCGCGGTGCGAAACGGCGTTTTTCTCCGCTGCGGACATCTCGGCGAAACTCCGCTCGCTGCCCTCGGGGACGAACAGCGGGTCGAATCCGAACCCTTCGTGTCCGGTTTCGTGGTCGAGGATGCGCCCTTCGACAATCCCCTCGAAGAAGTGCTCTTCACCATTGAGGATCAATGAAATAACCGTCCGGAAACGGGCCCGGCGGTTCTCGACCCCTTCGAGGTTCTTCAGCAGCAGGCGGTTGTTGGCCGCGAAGTCGTGTCCGTCGGTGGCGTAGCGGGCCGAATGGACGCCGGGGGCGCCGCCCAGGGCCTCGACTTCGAGTCCGGTGTCGTCGGCGAAGCAGTCCAGACCGGTGCGGTCATGCAGGTAGTGAGCCTTTTGCGAGGCATTTCCCTCGAGGGTCTCCTGCTCTTCGGGAATCTCTTCGGTGACGCCGCAGTCGCGGGGTGTCACGAGCCTGTATCCGTCGCCCAGCACGGCCTGGACCTCACTGAGCTTGTGTGCGTTGTTGGTGGCGAAAAGGATTTTCATCATGTTTTTTTCAGCGGCAGATGTTTTGCGAAGGTACTTAATTTTTCGGGATTTCCGAATCGGAATCCGGGATCCCGACTGCGCGTCCCAGTTCGTAGTGCTCGTAGCGGGCGAGGACGCAGCCTCCGCCCAGCAGGTAGAGGTCGTCGCACACCCCTTCGAGAGGTGTGATCTTCCCGGAGGTGAGCAGGACGGTCCTCCCTTCGGTTCCCAGATGGAGGAGGAGCTGCTGCATGACGAAGATCCGTTCGGGTTCCAGCTCCCGGAAGGGTTCGTCGAGCAGCAGGATGCGTTTGTCGCGCATCAGGGTGAGGATAATCCCGAGGTGTTTGCGGGCCACGGAATCCAGCCTTTCGGCCTCCGTATCGAGCGGTACGGGGAAGCGCCGGATCAGCGCTTCGGGATTTTCCGTACGGTCGTAGCAGCGGATCAGGCCGATGCAGTCGCGGGCGGTGAGTCCGGGCCAGAAGTGGGGGTCAGCCTCGAGGAAGGCCATATCGCGCTGCCGCAGCGGTTGTCCGGCTTCGGAGACCGATCCGGCTTCGGGTGTCGTGAGACCGTAGACGGTTCGGAGCAGGGCTCCCCTCCCCTCGCCCGCGATACCGTGGACGGCATTCCGCGGCAGGTGCATCGTCACACCGTCGAGGATGGTCCGCCGGCCTTCGCGGACCCGGATCGAATCAATCGTAATCATGGAGGTAACGGTTGAGGTTGCGTTCGGCCCGCAGGGCGTAGCTGACCGTAAGAGCGAGGCTCAGCGGCAGCAAGACCGGGAAGAGGAATCCGGCACTTCCGAAGCGGGTGGCCAGGGGGTGTCGGGAGGATCCTTCGGGGGCGTAGTGGGCGTATTTTGCCACCACGGCGTAAAGCAGTGCCAGGGCGGCCAGCGGCGCCCATGCCGCGGCGATCCAGGCTGTACGGGGGTGTGCGAGGATGGCCAGCAGGGTGAACGGGATCGTCAGCAGGAAGTAATTCCGCCAGGCGGTGAGGACCTTTCGGACGAGCAGCCGGCTGGCGCTCAGCTCCGGGAGTCGCAGCAGCGCCAGGGGTTCGTTGTCGAGGTAGAAGGCGCCGCAGGCCACGGCCGCGACGTAGAGTGCCGGGAATCCGACGACGGGCAGCAGGGCACAGAGTGTCACAAGCCCTGCGGTGATCCACACGGCCGTAAAATGGCGTCGCAATCCGGCGGTCCATTCGGGGGATCCTCCGAGTCGTTCGGGCCGGATCCAACGTCCGGCATGGATGTGTTTTCCGGGCTGGGAGGTCATGACATTCAGCGGACGACTTCGAGTTTTTCCAACCGGTCGTCGAGATCGATCTTGTCGATGATGGTCTTCACCAGGGTGTCCATCTCCGATCCTTCCGAATAGTCGGCCGGGCAGACGTGGCTCACGCGGTTGTCGTGGATGAGCGATGCCAGTTCTTTCCGGGCCCCCTTCTGGTCGGGGTTGTAGACGGCGATGGAGTGTCCTCCGGAGCTCTTTACCAGCCGCATGCAGGGGATGTCGGTGGTCCCGTCCCCGACGTAGATCATGCGGCGGAACGGAACGGGGCGTTCGTTCTCGGGGATGTAGCGGTTCACGAGCTTCGAATCGAAAACCGACTCGACGCCCTTGTTGATCTTGAAGATGAACTGCGTCTTGTTGGTGTAGTTGACCGCCACGGCGGGCCAGTAGGCGATTCCGTCGACGTCGTAGAGGAACGAACAGGCGTATATTTTTCGGAATTCATGGGCGATCTCCGTACCTTCGATGATCTCCTTCAATCCCGAGGAGTTGATGTAGTGCAGGATGCGGATATTCCGTTCTTCGCCGTAACGGTTTATTCTCGAAAACCACTCCCGCACGCCGTTGAAGAGCGCGACGCGGCGTCCCGACTCCTGGAATGCCTCGCGGCGCAGCGAAAGGCCCTTCGATTTGGCCTCCTGAATCATCCGGGCCATGTAGGTGAGGACCATGTCGGCATCCTGCTCTTCGGCCAGCGTATTGGCTTCGGTCCAGAACTCCTTGTTGCTCTTGCCGACGGCCGGAATGAAGTCATACTCCTGCATGTTGCCGGGAGCGAGCGTGCCGTCGAAGTCGTAGATCAGGGCTATGGTGAATCGGTAATCCATTTTGTTCGGGATTTTGGATTTTCAAAGATAACGTTTTTTTCGCTATTTTTGCAGGGCGTTTATGAAATGGTGAGAATTATGGAATTCAAGGATTTAATTGCCAAACGGCGTTCGATCCGCAAGTTTACGGATCGTCCCGTCCCCCGCGAGGTCGTGGAGCGGCTGCTCGCGGAGGCTTTGACGGCCCCTTCGGCCCGCAACACACGTACGACCCGTTTTTTGGTGGTTGACAATCCGGCCGTTGTGGCCCGCATGTCCGACATGCGTGATTACGGATCGGGCTTTCTGAAAGGTGCACCGCTGGCGATCGTTGTTCTCGGGGAGACTTCGGCCAGTGATCTGTGGCGGGAGAATGCCGCCATTTCGGCCACCGTGCTCCAACTGGCCTGCGTCGACGAGGGGCTCGGCTCCTGCTGGGTACACATTCACGGACGCCCGCGCCGCAAGGAGGATCCCGAAGGGGAGAAGGCTGCCGACTACCTGCGGAGTTTCCTGCCGATTCCAGCGGGTTGCGAACCGTTGTGTGCCATTGCCGTTGGATATTCGGACTTCACCCCTGCCCCGCTTCCGCCGCACGACGACGAGGCCCGGATCATCCGGCTCTGAAGCCCTTTCCTGCACCCCGGTTTATGGCAAGTATCCCCCAAATCAAGAAATGACCATGAAAAAAATGACCTTGACAGGCCTTTCGATGATGGCCGCACTGTTTTTCTTCGGATGCGGATCCGCTCCGAAAACCCTCTCCACGACGATCTTCGACCAGGGGCTTCGCTTCTGCGAGAGCACCTATCCCTATGACGGAGGTCTGCTGATTGCCAATTTCGGCTCCACGCAGCTCGACCCGCTCAACAGCGAGGGCAAGGGTTATGTCGTCTTTTACAAGGATGGCGCCTCCGAGGTGCTGATCCCCGCCGACGGCAACCTCTCGGGTCCCCGCGGCATGTACCTGCGCGACGGTCACCTCTTCATCTGCGACGTGAACAAGATCGTCGCATACGATCTGCAGAATCTCGAAGCGGCACCGCAGGTGATCGTGCTGCCCGACGGCGAGGCCTTCGTCAACGACCTGGCGGCCGACGGCAACAGCCTGTACGCCTCGGTGACCAATACGGGCCATATCTTCCGCCTCGACATCTCCGATCCGGCACAGGCCGGCGAACCCGAGTTATGGCTCGAAATCCCGGGTCCTAACGGGGTGGTGATCCGCGACGGTGCGATGTACGTGGCGTGCTATTCGCCCGACGGCGAGGCGAAGGGCGAACATCTCATCTACCGGATCGGCGACCTTCAGAATCCCGTGGCCGAACCCTTCGTGACAACCCCCGGACAGTACGACGGCATCGCCTTCTCGACCGACGGCAAGTCGCTCTACGTGACGAACTGGGCTCCGGCCGGCATTTCGCGTATCGACCTGGAGACCCGTGCGGTCTCGCCTGTCGAACTTCCGCTTGAGGAACCGCTTGTCGGACCCGCCGACATGACCGTTTCCGAGGGGATGGTTTATGTTCCCGATCTGCCGAACAGCCGGGTGGTGATCTTCGCGGAGTAATCCTTTCCGGCGACCCGATACGGATATACGGCAATGCGGCCCGGGGTTTTGCCCCGGGCCGCATCGTTGTTGAAAAGGGATCCTGCCCCCCCCCTCCACTTGGCGGATCACTTGTTGTGTACGGGCTTGATGTCCTTCACGCGCAGCTGTGTGGAGACCGTACCGCGATAGTGGTTCTCGACGATCTGGTAGCAGACGTCGATCGGACGTCCCGAGTGGACCCATTCGTAGTGTGTTGGCTGCTGGAAGGCGATGGCCTGGAGCTTTGTGTTGGGTTTCTGCCGCTGCATGAGGTCCATACGGAGGTGTTCGCACTCCATGCCGACGAGTTTTGCATCGCCGTGGTTGCTCACGCCGTAGGTCACGAAGACCGGAGCCGTATTTCCGGGGCCGAAGGGCTGGAAGCGGTTCAGGTCCTTGCGGAAGGCCGGGGTGATGTCCGAGAAGAGGAGTTCGCTGTCGATGTCGACCTGCGGAATGAGCATCTGCGGGTCGATGTTCTCCTCCACGAAGGCGTTGAAACGCCGTGTGAACTCCTCGACATTCTCCGGGCGCATCGTCAGTCCGGCGGCGTACATGTGCCCTCCGAAATTCTCCAACAGATCCGAACACGATTCGACGGCCTGGTAAAGGTCGAATCCCGGGACCGAACGTGCCGAACCCGTTACGAATCCGTTGCTCATCGTCAGCACCACCGTTGGCCGGTAGTAGGTTTCGATCAGGCGCGAGGCGACGATCCCCACGATTCCCTTCATCCAGCGCGGATTGTAGATTACCGTACTTTTCAGCGCCTTGAGTGCGGGGTTCTGCTCGATGTATTCGTGGGCCTCCTGCGTGACGTGGCGGTCGATCGACTTGCGGTCCTGGTTGTAGGAGTCGATCACATTCCCGAACTCCGCGGCGACGCTTTCGTTTCCTTCGATCAGCAGCTCCACGGCGGCATGTCCGCCCGATGGCGAGGCATTCTCGTCGTTTTCGTCCATCCGCATCCGCCCGGCGGCGTTGATCCGTGGTCCGATCTTGAAGACGATGTCGTCGATGGTGATGTTGTGCTTGTCCAGGCCGCAGATCTTGATGATCGACAGCAATCCTTTTGAGGGTTCGCGGTTGAGGTTTTTCAGCCCGAAGTAGGCCAGAATGCGGTTCTCGCCCGTCAGCGGTACGATATCCGAGGCGATCGACACGACGAGCAGGTCGAGCAGATTGAGGATCTGTTCGAACGGGATGCTGTTTTTCTGGGCATAGGCCTGCACGAGTTTGAATCCCACGCCGCAACCCGACAGTTCGTCGAACGGGTAGGAGCAGTCAACCCGCTTGGGGTCGAGAACGGCTACGGCCTGGGGAATCTCCTCGGCCGGGAGGTGATGGTCGCAGATGATGAAATCCACGCCTTTCGTCTTTGCATAGAGCACCTTTTCCGTGGCTTTGATGCCACAGTCGAGGGCGATGATCAGCCCCACGCCCTTGCGGGCTGCGAGGTCGATGCCCTTGACCGAGATCCCGTACCCTTCGGTATAGCGGTCGGGGATGTAGAACATCAGGTTTTTGTGCCCGATCTGGCGGAGGAACTTGTAAACCAGGGCCACGGCCGTACAGCCGTCCACGTCGTAGTCGCCGTAAACCATGATTTTCTCATTGTTTGCAACGGCCCGTTCGACCCGCTCGACCGCACGGTCCATGTCCTTCATCAGGAAGGGGTCGTGCAGATCGGCGAGGCTCGGTTTAAAGAACTTGTCCGCCTTTTCTACGGTGTCTATGCCTCTTTGTACGAGCAGATTGGCCAGCACGGGCGAAATCCGCAGAGCGGCAGCCAACGAAGCTACCGTCGCGGGGTCGCCCTGGGGCTTCACTACCCAGCGTTTTTCTATGGGCATACGAATTGTTATTTATATATTTCAACATTTAATTTCTCACTTAAAAATTTTACAACCAACGTTTTGACCTCCTCCATGTCGGGAGTCGTCCCGGTTTCCGAGGCGATCGATGCCACACCGCGGTCGGTAAATCCGCAGGGGTTGATACGCGAGAACCACCCGAGGTCTGTCGAGACGTTCAGGGCGAAACCGTGCATGGTTACATAACGCGACGAACGCACGCCTATTGCGCAGATCTTGCGTGGACGGCGGCCTTCGGGTTCGATCCAGACGCCCGAGGCTCCGGGGATACGCCCTGCGGCGATGCCGTATTCGGCAACGGTACGGATGACGGCCTCTTCCAATGCGTCGATGTAGTCGCGCAGTCCGATACCGATACGCTCGAGGTCGAGGATCGGGTAGCAGACCAACTGTCCGGGTCCGTGGAAGGTGATGTCCCCGCCGCGGTCGATATGGAAGAACCGTGCGCCGGCGGCTTCGAGGGCTTCACGGCTCACGAGCAGGTTTTCGGCATGGCCGCTTTTTCCCAACGTGTAGACCGGCGGATGCTCGACCAGCAGCACGGTGCCTGCCTCGTCGGCCCACTCTTCGGTGCCGGTCGCGGTTTCGTTTCCACTGCCGACCTTGTTCCCGGCTCCGGGGCGTTTGCGGGCCACAAGGGCGTCAAAGAGTTCCCGCTGGATTTTCCAGCAGGTCTCATACTCCAAGGTTCCGAGGTCCCGGCAGAGGGCTTTCATCGCTACAAACTCTTTACGCTACGCAGGGCTTCTTCGGCCATATACGACGAGCGGACCAAAGGTGCACTCGCGCAGTAGCTGAAGCCCATTTCCAGCGCTTGAAGTCTGTACCATTCGAATTTTTCGGGAGTGATATACGCCGCAACGGGGTAGTGCTCCAGAGTCGGCCGAAGGTACTGACCAAGCGTTACGATCCTGACACCTGCTTCGCGCAGGTCATGCAGGGTCTGTAAAACTTCACCATCATCCTCGCCGAGTCCGACCATCAGTCCGCTTTTCGTCACGACGCCCCGGCTGCTGAGGTAGCGCAGGGTCTCCAGACTGGTCCGGTATTTGGCCCGGGACCGCACCTGAGGGGTCAGTCGCTCGACGGTTTCGATGTTGTGCCCGATAATATCGGGCTTCGACGCGATGACCGTATCCAGCAGGTCGGGTCTTGCGTCGAGATCGGGAATAAGGAGCTCAATTACGGCGTCCGGGTTCTGTGTCCGGATGGCCTCCACGGTTGCGGCCCAATGTGCGGCACCGCCGTCGGGGAGGTCGTCGCGGGTCACGGAAGTGACGACGACATACCTGAGTTTCATCAGCGAGACGCTTTCGGCGACCTGGCGGGGCTCCTCCGGATCGGGAGGCAGGGGGTGTCCCGTTTGTGTGGCGCAGAAGCGGCAGCCGCGGGTGCAGATGTCTCCCAGGATCATGAAGGTTGCGGTTCTTCGGCTCCAGCATTCGGCCTGATTGGGGCAACGTCCGCTGCTGCAAATCGTGTGCAGGTTGTGCTTTTCGACGATTTGCCGCACTTCGGCCCATTCGCCGGTGCGGTGGAGTCGGATTTTCAACCATCCGGGTTTTTTGAGAACATCTACCTTGTCATGAAACTTCGGCATTTAAGTTCATTATTTTCCAATTGATGCAAAAATACAAAAAAGAATTGAGATTTCCCAATGATTGAGGGTGCCGGTCGGGAATTGTTCTTCGTGAGAGCCTTCGGATTTTTTTGGAGGGAGCGTTTTTTTGATGTATCTTTGCGACGAAGCATCCGTATCGAGGGGTGTTTCCCGGCAGATCCGATTTATCGTCATGTGATTCATTTCAAGCATTTTTCATAGGAATACGCACGCAATTTCCGGTCTTTGTCGACCGTGTCGGGGGTATTTTGTGCCCTGACGCGGGAAGCGTTGATCCGGGAATTTTCAACGTGTCGTTTTTTTGAAATTTTGTGCCTATGAAAAATTCATCATGTCGGCCGCGCCTGAGTCGTTTGGTGGCGTGTGTGCATGGGGAGCGGCTTTTTTTGGCTCCCGATTTGCGGAGCGGGGTTATTGCGGAGATGCGTCTCCGGATTTCCCGGGCTGCCTGCGGGGACCCTTCGGAGTCCTGTTCTTCGGATTTTCGATCTGCGCCCTTGGATGATCGGCGGGCTTTTGCCGAGAGTGTAGCCTTTGAGCGTCTTGGGGAGCTTTATCTCTGCCTGGGGTCCCGGCCGGGGGCCATCCGGGCATTCCGGGATGCGGCGTTGGCAACTCTTGGCGGGGTGGAGTATGATCACGGTTCGGAGTCGCTTCCGGCGCGTTTCCTGCGGATCCGGTTTTACAATCTGCTCGATCGTCTCCACGCCTGCTGTGGTGGGGACGAGCGGTTCCGGATCTTGACGTCCGATGCGCTCCTTGCGATGGAGGCCCGGCGGCTTGGGGGCGAATTTTTGTGATTCGCCCGCTTCCGGGACGCTTTGCCGGAGGTTTTTTCTTCTCCGGGTTTTGTGGACCGATTTTTATGGTCTGATTGCTGCGTTCTGGTTTCGGCGGGCCGCAGCCTTCCCCATCCTCTCTCCGGCTTCGGACGACTTCGCGAGCCCCCGCCGTTATTTCCTTGATCTCTCTTCCCGCCTTCTCTTCGGCTCCGGACGGCCCCGCGAGTCCTTGCCGTTATTCCCTTGATCTCTCTTCCCGCCCCCTCTCCGGCTCCGGACGGCCCCGCGAGTCCCCGCCGCTATTCCCTTGATCTCTCTTCCCGCCCTCTCTCCGGCTCCGGACGGCCCCGCAAGTCCTCGCCGCTATTCCCTTGACCCCCCCCCTTCTCCCGCCCCCCCCC
>CALUIG010000013.1 GCA_944320625.1 uncultured Alistipes sp. | reverse complement strand
GCCTATCACGTATTCGGGGACGCCACGAGCAGCAGCAGCGAACTCCGCCTCTCGGCGAACGATGCCGTCAATGTGGTCCGGGCGCGTCCGGGCGTCGACATGCCGCCTTTCGAGGGCAATGCCGGATTTTTCGAGCACTACATGCGCGAACGCCAGGTCGAACTGGCCTTCGAGGGGCACCGCTACTGGGATGTCCGCCGCTGGAAACGGGGCGCGGAGTGCTTCGGCAGCGTGACGCTGATGAAATTCACCCGGGATGCCGCATCGGGTACGGTGACCGGAACCCGGGTCGTCAAGGAGCGGATTTGGGAGGACCGGATGTATTTCTCGCCGATCCCCGATGCGGAGATTCGTAAAAATCCGAATCTGAAGCAGAATCCCGGATGGTAAACCATTTAACACTGCACAAGATGAAAACAACTCTATTTTATAGCGTGTTTCTGGCCCTCGGAGTGATGGCCGGAACGGCCTGCTCTCCGGATATTGCCAGCGAACGGATTCGTGAAGCCGACCTGTCGCTGCGGGTGGTGCAGGCGCCCGAAAAGGCCGGAGTCGGTTCCTATGTCTCGGTGAAGGGCTACAACCTGGACCGCGTGGTTGCCGTCGTGCTTGGTCAGGACGAGTTTGCCGCCGGGCAGCTCGAGGCGCAGAGCGCGACGGAGATCGTCTTCGTGGTTCCTGCCAGGGCCGAGTATGCGGGGGTCGAGACCTCCGTGTCGCTGCGGTTCCGTTATGCGGACGCATCCGACCGGCTTGAGGAGATGGTCGTATGTCCCGATTTTGCGGTGCTGCGGCCTGCGGTTACGGCAGCGCCCCAGCAAGGGGCCGGTGAGGCGGCCAAACTGGGTGACAAGCTGACCTTTGCCGGGCACAATCTGCAACTGCTGGATTCGGTGCTGGTCAATCGGGTGAAGACCATCCTCTCGGAAAAGACCGAAACGAAACTCGTGGTCGAACTCCCCGACGGCGATTATGCCGAGACGGTCGGTGTGGAGAGCTATACCCTCAAGGGCTTCTACGGAGGCGAACTGAAGGAGGAGCTGATCCTGGCCGAGGATTTCCGGATCGACAATACGCCGGTGGCACCCACCGAACCCATGATGACCTCCATTTCGGCCGCCGACGGCTATTACCTGCTCAAGCCGGTCGTCATCTCCGGCAAGGGAATGGATCTGGTCGACCGGGTGGAGATCGGAGGTCTGGAGGCTGCCATCGTCGAGGCTGAAACCTCGTCCGCAGCGCTTACCTTCATCATCCCCGACGGCTTTACGTTCAACAATGCCCGAGACTGTGACATCGTGCTCTTCTACGGCGGGAACTCCAAGACCGTCTCCAAACAGATGGTCTATCCGTTCTACTACTGGAAGAACGTCACGCTGGGTGTCGGTTCCAAGTCCGCCTGCTACGAACCCAATTCGGAGATGGCCATTTTCTGTCTGGAGACCGGCCGGGTGATCTCCGCAACCGAATACTGGAATTCGGACTACGATCCCTTCTACAAGAGCAAGGCGATCAATGCCAAGAACGACATCACGGCGGCAAAGGGTACGATCAGCAAGAGCGACTACGAGGCGATCGGCCCCTATATCGTGGCCGTGGACAACGGAGGACTCTCGTTCGCCGGCCCGGGCAATGACACCGGACTCAACGGACACCGCTATCTGAGCGGCGGATCCTATGTGCAGATGCCGTCGAATTACGGAACTCCCGTGATCGGGTTCAGCTCCCTGAATTACAGCGGAGCCAAGGAGGCCCTGCTGAAATACGCCGATTCGGTACGGCTGGGGACCCTGACCAGCTGCCTGGGCTATAACCAGACCACGGGCTCGGCGGCTCCGAAATACAAGAAACCGGCCGAGATCACCGCAAACAACTCCTGGGGCCCCAATGTCATGGAACTGGCCATCGGGTATGTCGGTTATGATCAGGGCAAGCTGAGTGGCGCTTCCAACAGTCATTATACCAAGTTCGGGTTTATTCGTGTGACGAACATTACGGGCGTGAATACCGATCCCAACAGCAGCGACTGCGCGAAAGTTGCGGTTGAAGCCGACGGAAAGGTCCATGCCACGGTGACGTTCGACTGCTATTGGCCCAAGAATTCGAAATGATCGGAGGCGTGTAGTTTATTTAGGTTAGGTGATCGGGATCCGTCCGTGCGTGACACGGACGGACCCGATCTTTGAAGTTTCGAAATCCTTTTAATCCGCTACCATGAAAAGAGAGTTTTTCAATCCGCTTCTGTTGCTTTGCGCCATGTTTTCCATGGTCGGTACGCTGTATGCCTGCTCCAAGGACAGCACGGACGATGCGAAGGAGCCCGGCACCTCCGCAGGCGGGGATGCCACCGGCATCGAGATCGTCCAGGTCACCCGCAGCGGCGATTACCGCACCGACGGCAGCTACCGCTGGAACTACAAGGCCAATCTGCGTCTTACGGAGGGAACCTCGGGGACCTTTGACCTTGTGGTCCAGACTCCGGGCGGCTTCCCCTTTACCGTGGAGTCGCTGCCCGCATCGGTCACCGTCGAGAACGGGATCGTCGGAACGAACGTCGAATTCGGACTGCTCGTTCCCGCCTCCTACATCAAGGAGCCCGTGGATCTGACCCGCTACGATATTTCGTTCACCGTCCGGCAGGGGAGTGCCGTCCGGGCGACCTGGCCGTTGAAAATTTCCGGACCTCTTCCCGAGCATCCGCGTCTGATGCTCCGCAAGGAGGACCTGGCGCAGCTCAGGCTGAATTATGCCCATTCGGATTTCAACGACATCAAGGCCACTTATGTCTCCCAGCGCGATTACACGACCGACGGGAAGGTCACTTCGGCCAAGACGGACGAGAAGATCCGGCAGAAGATGGAGGCGCTCGCCCTGGACTACCTGCTTGATCCCTCCTCCCGGCAGGCTTCGGCCAAAACGGCCATTCAAGTGGCCATCAACTACCTGAGCTCCTATACCGACCGTGTGACCTCCTCGGTCGAGGACAACTACTCGGAGAATGTCCAGGCCTGCGAGGCGATCATCGGAGCCTCGATGGTCTACGACTGGTGCTACGACCAGCTGACCGACATGAACAAGACGGCCCTGCAGACCTACATGAAGAAGATGATGGCACTGTGCGAATACGGCCTTCCGACCTGGAACGTGAAGCAGTATCTCTCGGGTCACTACGGCGAGAATGCACCTTCGATGTATCTGGCCATGGGTATTGCCACCTTCGACGAGGATTCCGACCTGTTTTTCGATGCGCTGAAGGAGCAAGTGGAGGGATTTGCCCCTTCGCGGAATCCGATGTACGCCTCGCAGACACACCATCAGGGTGCCCAGTACATCCACGTGCGGGGCTATCACGAGATGTTGCAGCACCTGATGCTCGAGAAGATCGGGCTCAGCCCCTACGACGACCGGATCGGACTGATGACCTACCGCGCCGTCTACGGCACGATCCCGCAGAAGAGCGACATGGACGGCATGTGCGAGGGTGATGCCCACAACAACGTCGAGATGGGCAACCCGCAGATCTACTACCTTTCGAGTGCCCTGACGGAGGATCCCTACCTGCAGACCATGTCCCGGAAGAAACTCATCGACGGAACCTTCCAGAGCGCCCGTCTGTTCGTCTGGCACGATCCGACCAAGAGCGCCCGGCCGCTTGAGGGCGGACTCTCCACCATGAAGTATTTCCCCTCGCCGTCGGGGATGATCATCGCCCGGACGGACTGGGACATGGATGCGACGGATTACAACTCCCCGGTAATGGTCGTGCTGATGAACATGCGCGAGTATAGCACCCAGAACCATACGCACATGGATCTGGGACACTTCGGGATCTACTACAAGGGACATCTGGCCCTCGACGCCGGCATCTACCAGGGCAGTGACAAAGGCAACGGATGGGGAGCCGAGAACTACATCAACTACTATTCGCGGAGCATCGCCCACAATACGGTGCTGATCCTCGACCCCAACGAGCCCACGCCCTATGCCGGGTGGGACAAGAAGGCCGCCGCGCGGGACGGCGGGCAGTTCTTCCGGGCGCGCCATGCCTGGGACAACTCCCAGGAGATGTTTGCCGCCGGAAAATCGGCCACGGTGCTGGCCGCCGAGATCCCGGCCGGAAGCAACCCCGATTATGCCTATCTGAAGGGGGACATGACCGATGCCTACAACGTCCCCTCGACGGTCGAGTCCTATCCCGCCAAGGCGGAGTGCGTGCGGCGCAGTTTCGTCTTCCTGAACCACCACGCTTCGGATGTCCCCGGGACGCTCGTCGTGCTCGACCGGATCGTAGCCCGCGACGCCTCCTTCCGGAAGACCTGGCTGCTGCATACCCAGAACGAACCGCAGGTCAACGGAACCACGCTCGTCGCCACCAATACGAACGGGGGCCGGAATGGAAAACTGGTCAATACCGTGCTGCTGCCCGAGGCTTCGAATGCCCGGATCGAAATCGTGGGCGGTTCGGGCAAGGAGTATTGGGTCGACGGCCGGAATTATGGAACCGTTACCCAGGAGGATGCCGGGCGTTACCGCATCGAACTTTCGCCCCGGAACGCTGCCCGGGGTGACAATTTCCTCAACGTGCTTCAGGCGATGGATGCTTCGGCCCCGACGCCCGAAGGTACGATCTCCAAGGCGGTCTCCGGAGACGGGAAACGGGTTGCCGTGGCCGTGCGCGACCGGATCGTTATTCAGAGCCTGGCTCTGGAGTGCGAGGGGGATGCCTTCGAGATCTCCGTCGGAGAGTCCGGAACCTCCTACCAGGTCCTCGTCACGGACCTTGAGGCCGGGACCTGGACGATCACCACGCCCTCGGGCAGCCTGAGCAAAACGGCTTCCGAGGCGGGAACGGTCGAGTTCCAGAGTACGGGCGGGACCTTCTCGCTCGTCCGACGTTAACGCATCGAAAAGCTCCGGAGCCTTCTCCCGGCTTCGGAGTTTTTTCTTACATTTGCCGGATATGGGAAAAACCTTGCGAAATAGAATTCTGGCCGTCGTGCTGCCGGTCTTTCTGGCCGGTGCCGCGGACGTGTGGCCCGTTTGCGGGCAGGTGAACCGTTCCTATACGATCAAGAACGGTTTGTCGAGCAGTTTTGTCAACGATATTTGCCAGGATGCCGACGGATATGTCTGGCTGGCGACGGACGACGGCCTCAACCGTTTCGACGGCGAGCAGTTCCGCGTATTCCGTCACATCCCCAGTGACTCGACCTCGTTGCCGAGCAGCAAGGTGAACACCCTCTTCCAGGACAGCCGCCGCAACCTCTGGGTCGGGACGATGAACGGCCTGGCCCGTTACGACAAGGCCGGAGACCGCTTCGTGCGCGAGATCCCCCAGATCGGGGACAACAAGGTTTCGGCCCTGATGGAGGACCGTTCCGGAAATCTCTGGATCGGCGTCCATTCCCAGGGAATCTACCGCTATGACCTGGAGACCCGGAGCGTGCAGATTATCGGAAGTGCCTCGTCGGGCCTTTCGAGCGACTATGTGAATTGCCTTTTCGAAGCCGACAACGGGGACATCTGGGTCGGGACTCAACGCATGGGTCTTTGTGTCTATTCGCCCGGCAACGGCCGGGTCCGCCACTATTCGCGGGCCCGGGACGGATTGAGCGGCGACAATGTCTCCGTGATCATCAAGGACAGTTTTTCCCGGATCCTGGCCGCCTCGAGCGACGGAGGGGTCTCCCGCTACGACTCCGCTCGGGACTGTTTCGTCCCGCTCGAGGAGACCGGCTGCCGGACGCCGCTCTCCGGCGTCTACCGGATGACGTGCAGCCGGGATAATGTGCTGTGGCTGGCCACCGACGGATACGGGGTGCAGTGCATCGATCTGGTGTCGCACCGCCGGAGCGTCTATACCGGGAAATTCGACCATTTCCTTACCTCGTCGAGCAAGATCCATTCGCTCACCGAGGATACCCAGGGCAATATCTGGATCGGAGTCTATGCTTCGGGAGTCTATCTGATCACGGATACCGACAACAACTTCAACTACTATGCGCTCAATTCGCTGTTTTTCGGAAAGGGTGTCACCCAATCTGCGTCGATCTCCGTGCTGGAGGACTCCCGCGGATACGTCTGGGTGGGAACCGACGGCGGAGGTCTGTATCGCTACGAGCGACACGAAAGCGAGGGCACGCATCTGGACGAACTCTCCACGGCGGCCATCACGGCGCTCTATGAGGACCGTGAGCACAATGTCTGGGTCGGGACCTACAAGCAGGGTGCCAACCGTTTCAACACGACGACCCGCCGGTTCGACCGGGTGATCAATTACGACCGGGACAGGCGGGGCAAGGGCATGGAGTATGTCACCTGTTTTGCCGAGGATCCCGCGGGCCGTCTGTGGATGGGCACCGGAGGCCGCGGCCTGACCGTCTACGATCCCCGTTCCGGGGAGGTTTCGCACCTCAGCACCTCCGATTCGGTCCGGGGAATGCCCTTGAACAACAACTACATCCTTTCGCTGCGCAGTGACGGTGCGCGGATGTGGATCGGCAGCTACGGCGGGTTGACCTCCTTTTCGTTCCGCGATTCCGTGCGGATGGAGTACAACACGGGCAACTCGGCGCTGATCAACAACGTGGTGTACGACATCTTCCGGGACTCCCGCGGATATGTCTGGGTCGGGACGCTCGCCGGACTGAACCGGATCGACAGCCTGGGAAGGATGGAGTATGTGGAGGATTTCACGAAACTGGTCGGGGGCGCCGTGAGCGGCATCCGGGAGGATTTCTCCGGACGGATCTGGTTCAGCTCGCGGCATGGACTGGCCAGTTACGAGTATGCCACGGAGTCGTTTGCCGTCTACCGGAACTATCCGGAGCTGCTCAGCGGGGAGTTCCTCACCGGCTGTCACTATCTGGGGGCGCACGGCGAACTCTATTTCGGTGGAACCGAGGGGGTTGTCTCCTTCAAGCCTCCTTTCACGCTGGCGACGGTGCGGCCCCTGAATCTGGTCTTCACCACGCTGACGTGTCTGAGCGAGGACGATACCGAGGAGCGCAACCTGATCTACATTCCCCGGCAGCAGGACATCTCCGAACGGAACCATGTGGTCATCGCCCGGGGCGTCAACACCTTTTCGGTCGGATTCCGCGCCATCACCTACAAGGCGAACGAGCGGGTCAGCTATCGGGTCCGGCTGCTGGGCTACGATTCCCGCTGGGAGGAGATTGCCGAAAATGCCGGTCGCCAGGTCCGTTATTCGAACCTCCCGGCCGGAACCTACACCCTCGAAGTCATGGCCTTCATCGGCAACGACTCCGATCCGCTGGTGCGGAGCCTCGCCATCGAGGTCCAGCCCTCCGTCTGGCGCACGAAGTTTGCCTATAGCTGCTATTTTCTGTTGATTGTGTTGTTTGTCGCGGCGCTGGTCCGGGTGTTGCGTCGGCGCGAGCAGCGCTACCGCCAGCGGATGCAGCGCGAGCACGACGAACACCTGCTGCGTTACAAGCTCGACATCTTTACGGAGATTTCCCACGAAATCCGGACGCCGTTGACCCTCGTGGAGAGCCCCCTGGCCAAACTCATCCGCGAATGCCGCGACAACCGGCTGCTGCGCAGCTACCGGCTGATGGCCCGGAATATCGAACGGATTCTTTCGCTGGTCAACGAGATGATCGACATCAGCAAGATCGACAACGACCAGTACCGGCTGCTGGTCGAACCGACGGATCTGATCGAATTCTCGGAACGGATGCTGGCCCATTTCGGCGAGATGGCCGAACAGCGGGGCATCAAGCTGGCGTTCACGGCCGAAAAACAGGGACAGCAACCCGTCTGGGTGGATCGGAGTACGCTGGAAAAGATCTATTTCAACCTGATCTCCAATGCGATCAAATACAGTCCCGAGAAGGCCGAGGTGCTTCTGTCGGTCCGCTTCGGGGCGCAGTCCGTGGAGATCTCCGTGACCAATACGGGCAAGGAGATCGATGCGCAGATCCGGGAAAAGGTCTTTACGCGCTTCCTGCGCAGTACGGGGGATCCGCGGACCAGCAGCGGCCTGGGACTCTATCTGACGAAGCATCTGGTCGAACTCCACCACGGCACCATCCGTTTCGAGTCGGAAAACGGCCGGACCGTCTTCATTGTGACCTTGCTGTTGGGCAGCGAGCATTTCCATCCCGCGGAGATCCGTCCCCAGTCTTCCGGGGAGATCCGCAAGCCGTTGCCCGTGCAGGCCGTCGGGCCGGAGCCGGGGGACGGGAATCCCCGTTACCGGTTCCGGACGGACCGGAAGGTCCTGATCGTGGAGGACGACGTGGAGATCCGCAAGTACATGGCGGGGGAGCTCTCCCACCAGTACCGTGTTCTCGAAGCCTCGAACGGCGAATCCGGACTGGCCCGGATCACAAAGGAGATGCCCGATCTGATCATCAGCGACATCATGATGCCCGGGATCGACGGAATCGCCTTCTGCAAGAACATCAAGAACAATCCCGTCACGGCGCATATTCCCGTCGTGCTGCTCACGGCCAAGGCTACCCGGCAGGAACAGATCGACGGCATGCGCGAAAGCGGCGCCGACCTCTATGTGACCAAACCGTTCGACATCGAGTTTCTGCAGATGTGCATCCACAATATCCTGAACAACCGGAGTTCGTCGGTCGTGAACCGTGCGGATCCCGCACCGTCGGGGACCGAAGAGGAGGAGCCGGTCTCCGCACAGGAGAAGTTCATCGCCCGCTTCCAGCAGGTGCTCGAACAGGAGCTTTCCAATCCGGACCTGAGCATCGACAGCCTCAGCCGGGCGCTCTATGTGAGCCGGGTGCACCTGCATCGCCGGATCAAGTCCATCTACGGCATGTCGCCGAGCGACTACATCCGGGAACAGCGGTTGAAGCGGGCCGAGAAGCTGCTGGTGGCCAACAAACTCTCGGTTTCGGAGATCGCCTATGCCGTAGGATTCAATACGGCCGGAAGTTTTGCCGTGGCCTTCAAGAAATTTTACGGCATGACACCCTCGAAATACGGTGAAATACACCAGAAAACGGATAAAAAATAACCTGGGTTACATCGTCGGCGCGTGATGTTACCTGTCGTGGGGTGGTTGTCGTTTGTCGACGTTACATTTGCATGAACGAATGCCCGACTGAATATGAGAAAACTCTTTTTTTCGTTTGCGCTGTTGTGTCTCTCCGTGGCGGGATGGGGCAACTCCCGTCATCCGTTGCTGTTGCTCTCGCCCGCGGGTGTGGAGCGGATCCGGACCGAGGCGGGTCGGATTCCCGAATTCGACCGGGTCGTCCGCGAAACGGTTGCCGCTGCGGACGCCGCCATTGCGCACGGCGTGGAGATCCCCGTTCCCCGGGATCACGGAGGAGGTTACAGCCACGAACGCCACAAGGACAATTACTACGATCTTTACCATTGCGGCCTGGCCTATCAGTTGACCGGACGTGAGGCGTATGCCCGTTTCGTGCGGGAGATGCTGGAGGGTTACGCCGCGATGTATCCCGGATTGGGCCCCCATCCCGCCAATCAGCGCCCCGACCAGGCCGGACGCCTCTTCTGGCAGCCGCTCAACGACTGTGTCTGGCTGTGCCACGCGGCTCTGGCCTACGATTGCATCTATGAGTGGCTGGCGGAGTCCGAGCGGCAGAAGCTCGAAGGGGATCTGTTCCGTCCCATGGCCGAATTCCTCAGCAACGGGACCGAACGCACCCGGAAAACCTTCGACATGATGCACAACCACGGAACCTGGGCTACGGTTGCCGTGGGGATGATCGGTCATGTCATGGGAGACCGGGATCTGGTTGAAAAGTCCCTCTACGGATTGAAAAAGGATGGGAAGGGCGGATTCATGCGTCAGCTCGACGAACTCTTCTCGCCGGACGGTTATTACACCGAAGGGGCCTACTATCAGCGTTATGCCCTTTGGCCCTTTGTGGTCTATGCGCAGGTGCTGGACAACAACCATCCGCAGATGAAGATCTTCGCCTATCGAGACGGTCTGCTGGGCAAGGCGACCCGCGCCGTGCTCGATCTCTCCTACAACGGGGAGCTCTTCCGGATCAACGATGCGGTCTATCAGACGGTCGATGCCCTGGAGATCGTTCATGCCGTGGATGCCTCCTATGCTGCGGACCCCTCCTGCAAGGAGCTGCTCTCCGTTGCGGCATCGCAGGGAACCTATGTCATCAGCGATGCGGGTCTGGTTACGGCTGCCGCCGTCTCACGGGGTGAGGCGCAGCCCTTCCGGCCGCAGTCCCGCCTGCTGCGTGACGGGGCCGACGGAAAACAGGGTGCCGTGGCCGTCATCCGCCAGGGCGAGGGCGACAGACATACGGCCCTGCTGCTCAAGGCATCCTCGCACGGACGCTCCCACGGACACTACGACAAACTCTCGATCCTGCTGTTCGACAACGGAAACGAGATCCTGAGCGACTACGGTTCGGTCCGCTACCTGAATCTGGAGCCGCGCAACGGCGGCGACTATACGCGGGAAAACCGCACCTGGGCCTTGCAGACCATTGCGCACAATACGGTTACGGTCGACTCCACGAGCCATTTCAACGGTGACATCCGGGTGTCGGAACGCCATTGGTCGCAGATCGACTACGCCGCGTTCGACGACCCGCACGTGCAGGTCGTCTCGGCCAGTGACCGGAATGCTGCCCCCGGGGTGGAGATGCGCCGGACGCTTGCCGTGATTGCCGATCCGTCGCTGGAGTTCCCGATGGTGATCGATCTGTTCGGGCTCCGCTCCGGGAGTGAGCACTGTTATGATCTTCCCTATTACTGGCGGGGTACGTTGTCCGAGACCAATTTCGGCATGAAGCGCCATGCCGGGAGCTTCCCGGTTCTGGGCGGCGGGAACGGTTATCAGCATCTGTGGGTCGAGGGGACGGCTGCGGCGGTCGCACCGCTGTCGCGGATCACCTGGTTCAACGCAGACCGCTTTTACAGCCTCACCACGCTGACCGGAGGTGACGAGCAGCTCTACTTCGTGCGCATGGGTGCCAACGACCCGCAGATGAACATCCTGGACCGGCCGGGGTATCTGATCCGCAAACCGGCGGCCTGCAACCATACGTTCGTTTCGGTGCTCGACATCCACGGCGAATACGATCTGGTGCGGGAACTTACGCGTGAATTCCACAGCCAGGTCGAAGGGATCGAGCTGCTGCGGGACGACGAACGCTATACGGCCGTGCGGATCACCCTGAGCCGCGGCCGGAGCTGTCTCTTCGTGACCCGGAACCGGGATTTCTCGCCCTCGGGGGAGAACCGGCTGGAATTCGACGGGCGGAGCTATGTCTGGCAGGGGAATTACGGATGTTTCTTTGAATCGGGAAAGTGAATCATGGATAAAAGCGAAGCTATCGATCTGCTGCACCGGGGCGGTTATTCGTGTGTGGTGATGAAGGAGGGACACGTGGCGTGTTTCCGCCGCAGGGGAGTGACGGATCTGTTTCTCCTGCTCCGGGACCGTCCGGAGATGCTGCGGGGTGCCTTTGTGGCCGACAAGGTCGTCGGACGGGGTGCCGCCATGCTGCTGGTCTGCGGCGGGGTCGGAGAACTCTATACGGATCTGATCAGTGAACAGGCACTGCCCGTGCTTGCGGCGGCCGACATCATGGTCGCCTACAACCGCAGTACGCCCTACATTCTGAATCGCCAGGGAACGGGCTGGTGTCCGGTCGAGGAGTTGTGCCGGGATCTGGTCCAGCCCGAAGACGGGTTTCTCGCCGTCGGGGATTTTCTGAAACGAATCCATGCCGCATTATGATGCGTTTTGTTACCATTCTTGCCGGGATGCTGCTCCTGGCCGCTCCTCTCTTTGCGACACCGGTCGCTGCCGTTCGGGAACTGGGTGATACGACCCGGATCGAACAGGTGGTCATCGTCGGGCGCAACCGGGCCCTGCCGGCCGGGTCGCAGCCCCTTTCGGTGACGGTGCTCGGCCGGGAACAGATCGACCGGCGCGGCGAAGCGTCGCTGCTGCCGCTGCTGAACGAACAGATCCCGGGGCTTTTCATCACGAGCCGCGGAATCATGGGGTACGGTGTCTCGACCGGAGCGGCCGGAAGTCTGAACATGCGCGGGGTCGGCGGATCCCCGACAACCGGCGTCCTGGTCCTCATCGACGGGGCTCCTCAGTATATGGGTCTGATGGGGCATCCGCTGGCCGACAGCTACCAGACGCTGTTCGCCGAACGGGTTGAGGTCGTAAGCGGCCCGGCATCGCTGATGTATGGGTCCAATGCGATGGGCGGGGCCGTCAATATCATCACCCGGGAGCAGCACGAGGAGGGACTCCGGCCCGCATTCCGACTGATGTACGGATCCTGGAACACCTTGAGCGCGGATGCGGCCCTGCAGCTTCGCAAGGGACGGTTCCGGGGGTCTGTGGCGGCCTCGTGCAACCGCAGCGACGGGCATCGGCCCGACATGGGCTTCTCGCAGTGGAGCGGGGGCGTGAAGGGGGGATGGGACCTCGGGGAATCCTGGAAGGTCTCGGGCCAAGCCAACCTCTCCCGGAGCCTCTCCTCCAATCCGGGAACCGTGGCGTCTCCGCTGCTCGACAACGATGCCGATATTCTGCGGGGCAATGCCTCGCTTGCATTGGAACATGCCGGACGGATCGGGTCGGGAGCCTTGCGGGTTTATGGCAGTTGGGGCCGTCATCGCATCAACGACGGTTACTCTCCGGGTGCCGAACCCCTCGAATACCGGTTCCGTTCGACCGATTTCATGTGTGGAGTGGCGGCCCACGAGTCGTTCCGCCCGTGGCGCGGGGGCACCGTGACCGCCGGGGCCGACTGGCAGTGTTTCGGCGGTCTGGCCTGGCAACAGTATCCCGATCGTCGTGAGGAGCTGGCCGACAAGACGTTTCATGAAGTGGCCGGGTATCTGGACGTGAGCCAGCAGTGGGGGATTGTCACCCTCTCGTCCGGGTTGCGTGTGGATGCGCATTCGCGGACCGGGGTGCAGCTGGTTCCCCGTTTCGGTGTGGTTTTCGAACTCGGGTCCTCCACCTGGCTGAAGGCGAACGCCGCCCGGGGATTCCGCAATCCCACGATCCGGGAGATGTACCTCTTTCCGCCGCAGAACCCCGATCTGAAGCCCGAGCATCTCTGGAATTTCGAACTCTCCTGTCGGCAGGAGTTCCTCGGCGGAAAGGTCTCGGTGACGGCGGCCCTGTTCCGGATCCACGGCGCCGATCTGATTCAGACACTCTCCGTGGAGGGACGTCCGCGCAACGTCAATATCGGAAAGGTCGACAACTGGGGTGCCGAAGGTTCGGTTTCGGGACGGATCGCCCGATGCTGGAGGGTGAATGCCAACTATGCCTGGCTGCACGCGAAGTACCGGATGCTTGCCGCACCCGAACATAAACTCTATGCCGGGGTCGAGTTCCTGCGCAATCGCTGGTCGCTCTCGTCCGGGGCCCAGTATGTGCGGGGCCTTTGCACCGATCTGGGGTCCGGGGCGCGGGAGACCTATCTTCTGTGGAACGTCCGGTGTGCCTGTCGGCTCCATCGGAGCGTGGAGTGCTTCGTCCACGGGGAGAACCTGCTGGACCGGCGCTATGAGATCAATGCCGGGTATCCGATGCCGGGTGCGAATGTCACGGCCGGAGTAAGACTGAGTTTTTAATCCCAAATCCATAATCGTATGAAAACGTCCTTGAAACCGTATGCCCTTTCGTGGCAGGAGATGCGTACCTATCGCATGGCCGCGCTTTTGATCGGCGGGAACCTGATTCTGCCCCAGTTGTGCCACTTGATCCCGCAGGGAGGCCTGATGCTGCTTCCGATCTACTTCTTTACGTTGGTCGGAGCCTATCGTTTCGGCTGGAAGGTCGGTCTGTTGTGTGCCGTTTTCTCGCCGCTGCTGAATTCCCTGCTCTTCGGGATGCCTTCGCCGGAGGTGCTCCCGGTCCTGCTGATCAAGTCGCTGCTGTTGGCCGGAGCCGCTTCCTGGGCGGCCGTCCGGCGCCCGGGATCGCTGGTGTCGCTGATTGTTGTGATAGCCCTCTGCCAGGTGGCCGGCGGACTCTTCGAATGGCTGCTGGGCGGAACCCCCGGGACGGTGGCCCGGAATCTCGGAATCGGTATTCCCGGGATTCTGTTGCAATGCCTCGGTGCCTGGCTGCTGGTCCGTTCCCGAAAAGCGTAAAAGAGTAGGGGAGTGGCCCGGGCCTGGGGCCCTGCGGCGTTTTTCGGAACTCCCGGCATGGACTGTTCCGCCTCCGTGGCCGGGGCGGAACACCCTTCCTGCACGCATTCGTCCGATGTCGGGGATGCGGGCCGTGACTCTCGTGTGATACCCTGTGGCAGGGTTGTCCGATGACCGTATGAATCTTTATCCTGATCGAGATGAAACCTGAACTGACCTTTTTGTGCTCCTTGCTGATGATTTTCGGATCCTGGCGGGGGGTTGCGGCGCTCCCCGACCTGAACGGTGAGTGGCAGATGCGCCGGGCGGATGAAACAACCTGGCGGCCGGCCCGGGTTCCCGGATGCGTGCATACCGATCTGCTGCGTGCCGGTGAGATCCCGGATCCGTATGTGGGCCGCAATGACCTTTCGCTGCAATGGATCGGCGAAAAGGAGTGGGTCTACCGGAAAACGTTCCGCATCGACCCCGGCGATTTGCAACAGGAGCGTGTGCAACTGGTCTTCGAAGGGCTGGATACCTATGCGCGCATCCGGCTCAACGGCCGCGAAATCGCCTCCACCGACAACATGTTCCGCTGCTGGCGCTTCGATGTCGGAGAGTGGCTGGTCTCGGGCGAAAATTCCCTGGAGATCGAGTTCTCCTCGGTCTTCAGGGTCAACATGCCGGCCTACCTGGCCGCGCCGTACCGCCTGCAGGCATGGCCCAACAACGATCAGAGCGATATTTTCCTGAGTCTCTATTCGCGCAAGGCCGGATTCCACTATGGTTGGGACTGGGGCCCGCGGCTGATTACCTGCGGCGTATGGCGTCCCGTGCGGCTGGAGGCGTGGTCCGGAGAGCGGATCGCCTCGGCACGGATTGCAACGCTGAAGCTCGAACCCGCCCGTGCCCGGATGGCTGCAACCCTGCGTGTGGAGTCGACCCGGGCGTGTGAGGCAACGGCCGAAGTGGCCTGTGAGGGGCGTGTGCTGGCGCGGACGCGGCTGCGGCTGCAACCCGGAGAGAATCTGGTCTCGCTTCCCTTTGCGGTGGACAAGCCCCGCCTCTGGTGGAGCAATGGCCTGGGTGAGCCTGCGCTCTATGATTTCCGCTGTACGTTGAAGACCCCCGGGCAGCAGCTCGTCCGGACGGTCTCCACCGGAATCCGGACCATCGAGCTGGTCCGGGAACGGGATTCGTGGGGCCGGTCGTTCTATTTCCGGCTCAACGGCCTCCCGGTCTTCATGAAGGGGGCCAACTACATTCCCCAGGACAACTTCCAGGACCGGGTGACGCCCGAACGCTACCGACGGTTGATCGATGCGGCGGCCGACGCCAACATGAACATGCTCCGGATCTGGGGCGGCGGGATCTACGAGGATGAACTCTTCTACGAACTCTGCGATCGGCGGGGAATCCTCGTATGGCAGGATCTGATGTTTGCCTGCGGGATGTACCCGGACGACCGGGCCTTCGAGGAGAATGTCCGCGAGGAGGTGGCCCAACAGGTCGAACGGCTTTGCAACCATCCCTCTGTGGCGCTCTGGTGCGGGAACAACGAAAATGCGATCTCCTGGTACGGCTGGGGCTGGAAGGAACTGACCCCGGAGAAGTACCGGGCGGACTACGAACGGAGCATGCACCGGCTCTTTGACGAGGTGATCCCGCAGACGATCCGGACGATCGACTCGCTGAGACCCTATCACCCCTCTTCGCCGGCCGCCGGATACAACGGTGTCGGTCACAACGAGGGTGATGTCCATGAGTGGCACGTCTGGAAGGGCGGAATGGTCGAGGAGTACGACACGCGTGCCGGGCGCTTCGTCAGCGAGTACGGATTCCAGTCCTATCCGGAGATGAGCACCCTGCGGAGTTTTGCCGCGGAAGAGGATCTGTCGCTCCATTCCACCGTGATGCTCTCCCATCAGCGGGCGCGTCACGACGATACGAGGGATCCCGAATTCGGCAACAAACTGATGACATTCTACATCGGCCACTATTTCCGGGTTCCGGAGGCGTTCCCCGATTTCGTCTACATGAGCCAGTTGATGCAGGCCGAGGCCGTGAAGTTCGCCATCGAGGCCCATCGGCGCCGCATGCCCTACTGCATGGGGTCGCTCTACTGGCAGATCGATGACTGCTGGCCGGTGGCCTCCTGGTCGAGTATCGACTACTTCGGGCGCTGGAAGGCCCTTCACTACTTCGCCCGGAAAGCCTTCCGGCCGGTCCTGCTCACCTCCGTCTGCCGGGACGACACCCTGCAGGTGTACGTCGTGTCGGACCGGCGCGAGGATTTCGAGGCGCTTCTGTCGCTGCGGGTTGTTGCCTTCGACGGCTCCGGTTCCCGGACGGTGGAGATTCCCGTGAAGATCCCGGCCCATGCAAGCACGGTCGTCCATGAGACCTCCGTCCGCGGACTCTATGGTGAGCTGCCGCTCGACGGAGCCTGTGTCGAGGCCCGGCTCACCGACAAAACCGGAACGGTCTCCGACAATCTGTTCTACGCGCTCCCCTCCAACCGGATGCGTTATCCGCAGGCGACGCTCGGGAGCCGCCTGGAACCGCTCTCCGACGGCTTCCAACTGACGCTCTCCAGCGACGGATTCACCCGTGCCGTGGCCCTGGAAGTCGATGACGCGCGGACTTCGTTCTCCGACAACTATTTTGACCTGCTGCCCGGCGAGCCTTTCCGGGTGCGGATCGTCACTCCGCTGACGGAGCCCGAACTGAAAAAAGAGCTCCGCATCAAGACATTGAACGCTATTAACTGAAGCAACAACCGATGAAGAAACCGATTATTTTCCTGCTTGCGCTCTGCCTGGGAACCGTGGCCCGGGCCGATATTCTGGCCAAGGTGGAGCGCCGGGGCGAATATCTGCCTTCGGGGGATTACGCCTGGAATTACGCCGTGGTCGTAGCCACGGACGACAGCGACCCGAAGGAGGCCCTGCTGGACCTCGATCTCCCGGCCGATCTCCCGTTCCGTCTGGAGGGACTTCCGCGGCGGGTTACGGTCTCGGTCGACGAGTCCGAACGGGTCGATTTTAGGATCATTGTACCGGTCTCCTACGTGGTTTCGCCGCGCAACCTGGAGACCTATCCGGCGGAACTCTCCGTGTCGACGGCCGGCATCAAGCGGCAGAAACGGATGCTTGCCCTGCGGGGCCCGCTCCCCGAACACCCGCGGCTGCTGATCACGGCCGGGGAGCTGCCGCAGCTGCGCCGCAGACTCGAACATCCCGATCTGGCGTTGGTGCGGCAGACGCTCGAACGGCAGGCCGCAGCCCCGCTCGACGGCATGGTCGCCAACGACCGCCCGTCGGAAAAGGTGCGGGCCAAGATGGAGGCCCTGGCCCTGAAGTACCTGGCCTACGGCGACCAGGCTGCGGAGTGCGGCGATCAGGCCGTCGAGCTGGCCATCGATTACCTGGCCTCGATCCAGAACACCAGCGGATACTGGGGCAATGTCCACGCCTACGAGGCCGTGATGGGGGCGGCAATGGTCTACGACTGGTGCCATGACCGGATGGACGAACGGCAGATGAAGGCGTTGAACCGGGAGATGAAGCGTGTCTGCTCGATCTCGGAGTACAGCTATCCGGGCCGTGCCTCGACCGACTTCTTCTCGGGACATTACGGCGAGCATGCCCCCACGGTCTTCCTGGCCATGGGCATTGCGACGTTCGACGAGGATCCCGAACTCTTCGATTTCGCCTATGACCAGCAGATCAACGGATTCATCCCCAGCCGGAACCCCATGTACAAGGCCGGGGCCCATCACCAGGGCAGCCAGTACATGCACGCCCGCTATGTCCACGAACTCCTGCAGGCGCTGATGCTCGAAAAACTCGGTGTCGAAGGGTACGATCCGGCCATCACCGACCTCTCCTACAAGGGCATGTATCTTCGCATCCCCCAGCGCACGGACATGGACGGAATGCCCGACGGAGATTGTCACAACGACATCTACATGGGTTATCAGGGCTATTTCCTCAGTGCAGGGATGTCGAAGGATCCCTTCCAGCAGTATTTCGCCCGGATGTTCCTTCCCAAGCAGCTCGATCAGAGCGCCCGGCTCTTTCTCTACTACGATCCCGAGGTCCGGGCCGCATCGCCGGACAGCCTCTGCCTGAGCCGCTTCTTCCCTTCGCCCTCGGGAATCATGATGGCCCGCACGGCCTGGGATGTCGAGGCGGAAGGGTATGACTCCGACGTACTGGTCGTGCAGATGAACATGAAGGAGTATAATGCCCGCAACCACGACCATTCGGATGCCGGGCACTTCGGGATCTACTACAAGGGTCACCTGGCGCTCGATTCGGGTATCTATCAGGGTACGGATCCCGAAAACGGCTGGGGCAAGGCGAATTTCGTCAACTACTACACGCGGACCGTGGCTCACAACTCCATCCTGGTGCTGGATCCGCAGGAGCCGCTGCCCTACGGTGGCGGCAAACGCCGGGCCGAGGCCCGTGACGGCGGGCAGTTCGTGATGAAGCCCGATGCGTGGCGCCACTCGCGGGAGATGTTCGAACAGGGAAAGGTCGCACAGGTCCTGGCCCATGAGATCGCACCCGGCATATCCCCCGACTACACCTATCTGAAGGGTGACATGACGCGTGCGTACTGCGTGCCGGACTACATCTCGCCCGACTATCCCGCGAAGGTCGATACGGTGCGGCGCAGTTTCGTCTTTCTGAACCGTCCGGCTCCGGAGATCCCCGGTGTGCTGATTGTCCTCGACAAGGTGGTGGCCCGGGACCCCTCCTTCCGCAAGTCGTGGCTGCTGCACACGCAGCAGGAACCCCGGGTCGAGGGTGCCACGATCGTGGCGTCCAATACGACCGGCGGGCGCAACGGAAAACTCCACACGACCCTGCTGTTGCCGGAGGAGGAGAATCTGCGGATCGAAAAGATCGGAGGACCCGGCAGGGAGTATTGGGTCGACGGCCGGAACTGGGGCAATGCCGTGCAGGAGGATGCCGGATGCTGGCGCATCGAGGCCGGATTCCGGCAGGCGTCGAAGTCCGACAACTATCTGGCGGTCATCCAGGTGATGCAGGCTTCGCCATCCCCCGATCCGCTGCCGATTCGACAGACGGTTTCGCGTGACGGAGCCTATCGGATCGTCGAGGTCGGGGACCGGATCGTGGCGCAACAGCTCCGGCTCGATCGGCAGGAGGGGCGTCTGGAATTTTCGCTGGGGGACACCGCACGCACCTATCGGGTGCTGGTGGCCGATCTGGAACCCGGGACGTGGATCGTCCGGGCGGGAGGAAAACGCCTGGAGCGGGAGGTGACACCCGATGCGGGAACCCTCTATTTCACCGCTGCGGGCGGCCGCTTCGTCCTGGAAAAACGCGCATGACCCGGATTTTGGAGATTTTTTTCTCGAACGGATTCATCCCTTGGCGGAGCGCGCATTGCGCTCCGGAACCGGAAAGGACCGGCAGATGCGTCTGCCGGTCCTTCCCGGCTTTGTCGGGGGACTCTGCAGCGGGCCGGAGATTTCGTGGATCGGGTGTGCGGGAGCATCCGCTTCCGGTTCGGGCAAGGCTTCTCCCGACGCCTCTTTTCGGGCCGCAAAACGTTGATTCAAAAAAAATTGTTATATTTGCCCGAATTTTTAAACCAAAATACGATGGGATACAACTTATTGAAAGGAAAGAAGGGTCTGATCTTCGGAGCCCTGAACGAGCAATCGATTGCCTGGAAAGTGGCGGAACGTGCCGTGGAGGAGGGAGCCGAGATCGTACTCACCAATACCGCCGTATCGATCCGCATGGGAACCATCAGCCAGCTGGCTGAAAAATGCAATACGATCGTTGTCCCGGCCGATGCCACCAGCGTCGCGGACCTCGAAAACCTTATCGACAAGACCATGGAGCACTTCGGAGGCAAGTTCGACTTCATGCTCCACTCGATCGGCATGTCGCCCAACGTCCGCAAGGGCCGCACCTACGACGACCTGGATTACGACTACCTGGCCAAGACGCTCGACATCTCGGCCATCTCGTTCCACAAGGCCATTCAGGTAGCCCGCAAGAAGGACGCCATCAACGAGTGGGGCTCGATTGTCGCACTCTCCTACATCGCCGCACAGCGTACGCTCTACGGTTACAACGACATGGCCGATGCCAAGGCCCTGCTGGAGTCGATTGCCCGCAGCTTCGGATACATCTACGGCCGTGAGAAGCACGTGCGTATCAATACCGTCTCGCAGTCGCCGACGCAGACCACCGCAGGAAGCGGCGTGCTCGGACTGGGCGACCTGATGTCCTTTGCCGAAAGCATGTCGCCGCTGGGCAACGCCTCGGCCGAGGATTGCGCCAACTACGTGCTGACGCTCTTCTCGGACCTCACGCGCAAGGTCACCATGCAGAATCTCTACCACGACGGCGGATTCTCGTCGATGGGTATGTCGCGCCGTGCGATGCGCACCTATGAGAAGGGCATGCGTTTCGACGACGTGCACGAACATCAGTACCCCTTCGGCGGCGGCCCCTCGGAGGAGGGAAAATAATCCGGACGGGCCGCAGGCTCGCCCCGGAACGTTGCGGAGCGGTGACTGCGGTCGCCGCTCCTTTTTTTGCCGGAGGGCGTGGAACTCCGGCCCCGCACCCCGGAGACGCATTCGGAAGAAGCCCCTTTTTTCGGGGAAAATTGCTACTTTTGCATCCGGGAAATCGTATGGATATGGAAAAAAATACCGGAAAACGGCCGTCACCCTGGGTCTCGGCCATCCCGCTGGTTGTTCTCACGGCCCTGCTCTATGCCGTGATCCGGGCCTTCGGCGGCGATGCCATCAACGGCGGAAGCCAGATCGCCCTGCTTTCGGCCACGTCGGTCTGCGTGATGCTCTCGATCGGCATCTACCGCTGCCGCTGGTCCGTGCTCGAAGAGTCCATCATCGACAACATCCGCGCTTCGGCCTCGGCCATCCTGATCCTGCTGCTGATCGGCGCCATCGCCGGCACGTGGATGGTTTCGGGCGTAGTTCCCACGCTGATCTACTACGGTTTGCAGGTGCTTCATCCGTCGTTCTTCCTCGTGGCGTCGTGCGCCATCTGCGCCGTTGTCTCGCTCATGACCGGCAGCTCCTGGACCACGATCGCCACCATCGGCGTGGCGCTGATGGGCATCGGGCGCGCCATGGGATTCCCCGAAGGGTGGGTTGCCGGAGCGATCATCTCCGGGGCCTATTTCGGCGACAAGCTCTCGCTCCTCTCCGATACCACGGTGCTGGCTTCGTCGACCGTCGGGGTCAACGTCTTCACCCACATCCGCTACATGCTCTATACCACCGTGCCGTCGATGGCCATTGCTCTCGGGGCCTTCACCGTCGCCGGGCTGACCCTCGACCACGGCTCCGCCACCCTCGTCGAATCCTATGCCGGGGCGCTGGCCTCGACGTTCCATATCTCGCCGTGGCTGCTGCTCGTGCCCCTGGCTACCGGAATTCTGATCGCCCGCAAGCTCCCGGCCATCGTGACGCTGTTCTGCGCCGTGGTCTTTGCCTGCGTGGCAATGCTTGCGGCCCAGCCCGATCTGGTCGTGCAGGTGGCCGGCGGGGGGCAGCTGGATGCCATGACCGGATTCCGCGGGGTTCTCACGACCTGCTTCGGACCTACGGCCGTCAGCACCGGGACTCCCCAACTGGATGAACTCGTCGCAACACGCGGCATGGCCGGCATGCTCAATACCGTGTGGCTGATCATCTGCGCCATGTGCTTCGGCGGGGTGATGACCGGCAGCGGCATGCTGCGTTCGCTCACGGAGATCTTCCTGCGCTGGGTGCGCCGGACCTTCTCGGCCGTGGCCTCCACGGTCGGTGCCGGGATCTTCTTCAATCTCTGCACCGCCGACCAGTACATCTCGATCATCCTCTCGGGGCGTTTGTTCCGCGACCTCTATGCCGAACGCGGACTGGAACCGCGCCTGCTGAGCCGTTCGGTCGAGGATTCCGCCACGGTCTGCTCGGTGCTCGTGCCCTGGAACTCCTGCGGCATGACCCAGGCCACGGTTCTCGGCGTCTCGACCTTCGTCTATCTGCCTTACTGTATTTTCAATATCGTTTCGCCGTTGATGTCGCTCCTCGTGGCGGCCGTCGGCTGGAAGATCCAAAAAGCGAAATGAATACCGAACTCGTCATCTTCGATCTCGACGGCACGCTGCTCAATACGATCGGCGACCTGGCCGTGGCGTGCAATGCCATGCTGGCCCTCCGGGGCCTTCCGCAACACTCCTACGAGGAGTATTGCCACTTTGTCGGAAACGGCATCCTGCGGCTGGTGGAACGGGCGCTGCCCGAACCGCTGCGTACGCCGGAGAACGTTGCGCTGGCCCGGGCCGATTTCGTGTCCTACTACACGGCGCACATCGACCGCCATACGAAGCCCTATGCGGGAATCCCGGAGGTGGTGGCCGAACTTGCCCGGCGGGGGGTGCGGATGGCCGTCGCGTCGAACAAGTTCCAGGCCGGAACCGAAAAGCTCATCCGTCTGTTCTTCCCCGAAGGGACCTTTGCGGCGGTCTTCGGACAGCGCCCGGAGGTGCCGCTGAAGCCCGATCCGGCCGTTGTGGAGGAGATCCTCGCCCGGACGGGTACCCCGAAGGAGCGGGTCCTGTATGTCGGTGATTCGGGGGTGGACATGCAGACGGCCGCGGCGGCCGGCGTCCGCTCGGTCGGTGTGACGTGGGGATTCCGTGACCGGGCGGAGCTCGTGGAGTCCGGGGCCCGGTACCTCATCGACCGTCCCGAGGAGCTGCTGGCGCTGCTCTGACCCTTTCTCGTCTGCCCGGAAGCGCGGCTCTGTGCGGGGGAGCGGCCGGATGCCGGGTGCGGAGCCCCGGGATCAGCAGTAGGATTTCACATCCTCGGCCGTGATGGTCTCCCCGGAGAGGATGATCAGCCGCTCGACGACGTTGCGCAGTTCGCGGATATTGCCGCTCCACGGCATGTCGCGCAGCAGCGCCAGGGCCTCGGGGGTGATCGGTTTGGGATCCGTGCCGTATTCGGCGGCGATCGTGCGGATGAAGTGTCCGACGAGCGACGGAATGTCGTCCGGATGCTCGCGCAGCGCCGGGACCCGTACGACGATCACCGCAAGCCGGTGGTAGAGGTCCTCGCGGAAGTTCCCTTTGCGGATCTCCTCGCGCAGATCCTTGTTCGTGGCGGCGATCACCCGCACGTCCACTTCGATCTCCTTGTCCCCGCCCACGCGGCTGATGCGGCTCTCCTGCAGGGCCCGCAATACCTTGGCCTGCGCCGCGAGCGACATGTCTCCGATCTCGTCCATGAAGAGCGTCCCGCCGTCGGCCTGTTCGAATTTTCCCTTGCGCTGTTTGACCGCCGAGGTGAAGGCCCCGCGTTCGTGTCCGAAGAGTTCGCTTTCGATCAGTTCCGAGGGGATGGCCGCGCAGTTCACCTCGACGAACGGAGCCCCGGCCCGTGCACTCTTGGCATGGAGCCAGCGGGCCACGAGCTCCTTGCCGGTTCCGTTCTCGCCGGTGATCAGAACCCGGGCCTCGCAGGGTGCGACCTTGTCGATCAGTTGCCGGACGTGTTCGATCTCGGGAGAGCGGCCGATGATCTCCTCGGCCTGGGCAGGATGGGCCCTCCGGCTCCTCCGCACCGTCCCCGGTACCGCAGGGGCCGGGGCGGGAGCGGGCTGGTCGATGGCCCGGTGCAGGGATTGCAGCAACCGGTTCATGTCCACGGGTTTCGTCAGGAAATCCCGGGCTCCGTTGCGCACGGCCTCCACCGCCGTGTCGATCGAGGAGTCGGTCGAGAGGGCGATGAGCGGAATCCCCGCGTCGGGCACCCGGCATGCCGTATCCGAAATGATCACGTCGAACGGGATCTTTTCGCACAGGGCCGTAGCCTGCATCTCGTCCTCGGCGGCCTCGGCCGAGAATCCTTCGTATTCCAGCCGCTCGCGCAGTACGTTTCGCACGCTTTTTGAACGGTCCAGAATTAAAACCTTTGCCATAGCTTGTTTTTCCTGAAATTTTACCTACTTTTGCCGAAGATTAACTCCGGACCAGCCTCTGTTTTACACGGCTTGCGCCCCAAAGGTAGGGCTTTCCGCGGCGTAAAACCAATTCCGGAGACAGGTCTTCCCGGTTCGGAAATCCGGGACAACCCTCTTGATTCGGTCCATCGCCGGAAGCCGTCCGGACACCCCGGCGGACGTTTTGAAACAAATGCGCAGGACCGCATGCTGCACTATGAAAAAGAACTATAACTACACGCGACGCAAGTTGTATCTGCCCGAATACGGGCGCCACATCCAGGAGATGATCGACTCGCTGCTGGAGATCGAGGACCGTCACGAACGCAACCGGCAGGCCCGGGCCGTCATCGCCGTCATGGGCAACCTCAATCCGTTGCTGCGCGATACGGCGGACTTCACCCACAAACTCTGGGATCATCTCTTTATCATGTCTGATTTTCAGTTGGATGTCGATTCTCCCTACCCGCGTCCCACACGCCAGGAGTTGACCGTAACCCCGAACCGGATGTCCTATACCCAGGGGCGCATCACCTACAAACACTACGGCAAGTATGTCGAGCAGATGATCGGCAGCCTGGCTGCGGTGCAGAATCCCCGGGCTGTGACCTCGGCCGTGGACAACCTGGCCCGCTACATGCGGACGAAAAGCTACGAGTACAACCAGGAACACCCCAACAACGAGGTGATCGTTAAGGACATCAAGCGCATGTCCGGAGGGAGCATCGAGATCGATGAAGTGGCCCTGAATAATCTCCGAAGCGACTACAAACAACCCTTTTCGGCACGTCCCCAAAAGAACGGCCAGCCGCATCGCCAGCCCCATCCGCAGCAACGGCAGCAGAAAAACCGCAGTCAGCAACAACACCGTGCCTTTGCGAAAAATAACGGTGCGCATCGCAATTCTTCGAAGTAAGCGGTACGGATTTCCGGAAAAATCGTTACCTTTACTTCCAATAACCGCGAAAATGATTCTTCATGAACATGAATAAGCATGCGCTTTTCGGAACGTTCGTGACCGCTGCGCTGATGTGCGGCTGTCAGTCGTCGAAAGTGAAAATTTCGGGTCGTTTCGTCGGAAACGATGCCAAGGAGGTCTATCTGGAACAACTTGCCCCGCTGTCGCAGACGGTCGTGGATTCGGCGCGCCTGGCCGACGACGGAAGCTACCAGTTCCAACTCAAGGATGTCCCGCCGACTCCCTCCCTGTACAATATCGTTTATGACGGCGAGCGTATCCCGCTGCTGCTGGCCGGAGGAGATCGCCTGACGGTCAGTTCGGTGGGTAGCGTCGTGCGCAACTATACGGTCGAGGGATCCGTGGAATCGGAGCTGCTTCGCCGTTTCTACCAGGCTTTCGTGACCGGGGCCCAGCAACTCGATGCCCTGGCTGCGGGGTTTGCCGATCCGAACCTGACGGCGGAACGACGCAAGGCCCTGGCTTCGGAATACACGGCCGAATACTACCGCATCCGCCGCGAACAGCTGCGCTTCATCATCGAGAACAAGGCGTCGCTGGCGGCCGTCTATGCCCTTTACCAGCGGTTGCCCGGGGATACCTACCTCTTCAACGGTGACAGCGACGTGGTCTACTACCGCACGGTGGCCGAAGCCCTCGAGGAGAGCTATCCCGATTCTCCCTACCTGCAGACGCTGCTGGCCGAAATCACCCGCATGGATGCCCGTCTGAGCCTCTCGTCGCGCATCTCCGAGGCGGAGTTCCCCGATCTGGAGTTGATGGACATCTACGGCAAGAAGATCCGGCTCTCGTCGCTGGCCGGGAAGGTCATTCTGCTGGATTTCTGGTCCGCGGAACTGGGATCGAGCAATACGCTGAATGCCGATTTGAAGGAGATCTACCGCAAATATGCCGATGCGCCGGTGGGCTTCGAGGTCTACCAGGTGGCCATCGATACCTCGAAACCTCTCTGGATCACCGCCGTGCAGGAACAGCAGCTTCCGTGGATCTCGGTGAGCGATCTGCGCGGTCGCGGCTCCGCGGCCCTGGGACTCTACAATGTCCAGAAGCTCCCGACCAACTTCCTCATCGACAAACAGGGTACGATCGTCGCCCGCGACATCTACGGCGAGGAGCTGGAACGGAAACTCGATGAACTGACCCGATGATGATCTACTTCGCCTCCGACGTACACCTGGGAGCGGGCGATGACGCAACGGCCCGGGCGCTCGAACGGCGGTTCGTGGCGTGGCTTGATGCTGCGGCGCGTGATGCGGAGGCGATTTTTCTCGTGGGTGACATTTTCGACTTCTGGTTCGAATACCGGCGGGTGGTGCCGAAGGGCTTCGTGCGCACGTTGGGCAAACTCGCCGAACTGACCGATCGCGGCATCCGCGTGGTCTTCTTCACGGGAAATCACGACATGTGGGTCGGGGATTACCTCACGCGCGAATGCGGCGTGGAGATATACACCTCGCCGCAGTTGCTGACGCTCTCCGGACGCCGGATTTTCGTGGCCCACGGCGACAACATGAAGATCGACGGGAAGCCGATGTTGAAATTTATGAACCGCGGTTTCCGCTCGAAGACGCTCAGACGGCTCTTTTCGTGGGGCGTGCATCCCGATCTGGCCGTGAAGTTGGGCCGCTGGTGGAGCGGGAAATCCCGCAAGGGGCACAATCGGGCCGATGAAAAGGCCCGGCGGGAGGGTACGGGAGGCGGTTTCGACGCTTCGCTGACCGAGCCGTTGATTGAATATGCCCGAGAGTACGCCTTGACGCACGCCGTCGATCATTTTGTCTTCGGGCACATGCACTTTGCGCGGGATTTCCGGGATGGGGCGCTGCATGTCGTGCATCTCGGGGGGTGGGAGAAGGATCCGGCCTATGCCGTGCTGGACGGCCGGGGCGAAATGACCTTGAAAAG
>CALUIG010000012.1 GCA_944320625.1 uncultured Alistipes sp. | reverse complement strand
GCGAGGAGTGGATCCTCTCTTTCCCGAAGATCCAGCCCGGGGTGAGTCCTCCGCTGAATTCGATGCGCTGCGGCAGCAGGATGAAGAGCAGTCCGGGCAGCGGGTTGCCGCGGCTCTGAATGGTCGAGACGGCGGCATCGGGCCACCGTTCGTTCCACCGTTCGGATCCGCGCAGCGACGACCGCCAGGCGAACTGGATGGGAATCCCGAACGATCGTTCGATTCCCCGCAACTGGGGGATGTAGAGAAGTCCGACGCGAAAGCCGAGATTATTGAAGCCGAAGGCCGAATAGTCGAAGCGGTAACTCTCCTGTGCACCGCCCTCCTCTCCCTGCAAGGGGGTATATAACCCGATGGAGAGGGTGGTTTCCTGACGGCTCTGCCACGGGTCGAATCTCTTCCGGGCGGGTTGTTGGGTCGTTGCGACGGGATCGGTCGGCAGATAACGGGTGTCGATGGCCTCTCCGGGGGCGGGATCGGTGACCGGTTGAATCGGCAGGGCCGATAGGGGAAGCATTCCCGCCAGGGCAAACAGGCAGATGATACGGTGCATGGTCGTTCAGAGTCTGTTTCGGGTTACTGGGCAAAGATAGTATTTTTCGGGGAATTGCCAAATTCCGCAGACCGGGCCCTTTTCGAACGGCCCCCTTCCTTATTGTCGGGCGGGCGGCTGATCCGCCTGTGCTTTTTCCGCCTCCAGCTGGGCCCGGGACTTGGACTTGGTGACGAGCCATACGCCGACGAAGACGCAGAGCGCGGCGAATCCCTTGGTCGGGCCGAAGGTGTCGAGTCCGATGGCGACGGTGAAGAGCACGGCGACGATGGGCTGGACATAGTTGTACATCGAGACGACGGTCGGTCTCAGATAACGCTGTGCAATGGGGACCATCAGGTAGGAGATGAACGTGGCCCCGACGACCACGAAGGCGATACCGCCCCATGTTCGGGACGAGAGGGCCGCGTAATCGACCTCGACGAGCGGGCGGTAGTAGATTCCGACGGCGACGATGGCGGCAAAGAGGAACATCCACTTCATGACCGTCACGGGCGAGTAGCGGACGATGACGTCGCGGAACGCCGTGAGGTAGGTGGCGTAGCTGATGGCGCTGATGATGCAGAGGATGTCCCCCTTGACACTGGAGGTGTGCCCGACGCCGTGCTGGCTGACGAGAATGAGGAGTACGGCTCCGGCACATCCGAGGAATACGCCCCCGGCCTTGAGCCAGGTGATCGGCTCGCGGAGGAAGAGGGTTGCGAGGACCATGGTGAGTACGGGGACGATGGTGGCGATGATCGAGGTATCGATGGGCGATGTGAGCGAGAGCCCCCAGAGGAAGAGCATCTGGTTGAGCTGGATACCGAAGAGCGAGGCGAAGAAGAGCAGGACGATGTCACGCCGCGAGACCCGTTCGCGGGGCAGGAAGAGCGAGGCTCCCCAGAAGAGCAGGGCGGCTCCGACCATGCGGTAGACGCTCATGGCGAAGGGGCTTACGCCTCCGGGGTTTGTCGCGGAGACGAGGACGCTCTTGCCGATCGGGGCGTTGAGACCCCAGATGATGTTGGCGACCCAGAGAGCCGCATGACCTTTGAGTTTTCCTTTGTCCATGATCGAACGCGTTTTGAAGGGGCGGTTTTTTGCCCGTGTTTCGGAAATGCCGGCTGGACGGGTCCGTTCCGCCGCGGCAAAGATATGGAAAAATTTCGGTGCGATAATTGCCGGGAGGGTCTTTTGTGGGAAAAACGCACTATCACCTCGATCTGATCTTCGCCAACCTCTTTTTCGGAGCGAACTTTTCGTTCTATGTCTCGCTTACCGGGAACTATCTGGATTTTCAGCAGATCTTCATGTTGCAGGTGTTCTCCGCGGCGCTGTTTTTCATTCCGTTCGCCCTGTTTTCCCGTTATTCCTACCGCCTTACGTGGCGTGATGCGGGGAAGATCGTGCTTGTGACGCTGCTGGTGGTCTACGGCTGGATGTACCTGCTGCTGTGGGGATCGTCCTATACGACGCCGATCGACGCCTCGGTCATTGCGACGCTCGGCCCGGCCTTCACGCTGATCATGGATCACCTGCTCCATCCGCACCGCTACCTGCCGGGACGTCTTGTCGGGGTGCTTGCCGCACTGATCGGTGCGGGGATCCTGCTTTTCAACGAAGGGTTCGAACTCACGCACGGCAGCCGGGCCGAGGGCAACCTCTTCGTCTTGCTGGCCGTGGTGGCCATTGCAATCAATACGGTGCTGATCAAGCCGCAGCTGGAGCGCCTCGGGACGCTGGTGGTGATGGGCTGGTACTACATCATCGGACTGGCCGTGACGGCTCCGTTCTTCTGGAAATACATCGATCACACGGATTTTCTGCGGCTTCCGCTGTCGGCGCAGGCCGAACTGGCCTACATCCTGATTCTGGGGACGGTGCTTCCGATGTACCTGCTCTACCGCGGGACGGAGAAACTCACCTCGGTGCATACGGCGCTCTACCGCTATATCCAGCCGGTAGCGGCGGGGCTGCTGGCCGTCACACGGGGCCAGGCCCACTTCAATGCCGTGAATCTCACGGCTGCGGGATTTATCTTTACGGGGGTGATTCTCGTAGTCGTGGGCTACCGTCTGAGCCTGCACCGTTTGCGTCGTCCGCGCCGCTTGTCGTCTCCGTCGTCTCCGTCGTCTCCGTTGTCTCCGTTGTCTCCGTCTTTATCTCCGTCTCCGGACTCCGGACACCCGGCTTCAGCCACGGGATTGCCCGACTCCGGAACGCCCCTTCAGCCCAATACTCCGCGCGGGGACCTTCCGCCGCTGCGCAGCGACGGCCGCCTGCCGCTTTATTCGGCGAGGAGCCGTTCGCGCCAGGCGTCGGGGACGGGACGGCTGCACTGATTCGGGAAATCGAAGACGACCATCACCGAACGGCTTTCGCTGCGCACGTCGTCACCGACGAGCAGCTGCTGGAAGAGCGTGAGGCTCTTGTTTCCGATCCGCTCGCAGGAGGTCGTGACCCGGACCGGGTCGCCCATGCGCACCTGCCCCATGTAGGAGGTCGAGGTCGAGACGGTGACGATCCGCAGGTCGCCCAACAGGGCATCCTCCCCGAGGATCTTTTCGTAATACTCCATCTTCCCGACGTCGAAATACATCTGCTGCGAGACGTTGTTCACGTGCTGGAAGGGATCGATGTCGGAGAATCGCTTCTGAATGGGTGTTGTCAGGATTCGTGCCATCTTATTCGCGGATGATTTTGACTTCGCCGCCCTCTCCGAATGCGATGATCGAGGAGGCTTTGCGGGTGGGGCGTCCTTCGAAGCGGGGATTTACGACAAAATCCGCGCCGTCGACGATTTCACGGGTCACATCCTGCAATCCGACGGGAGTGGGTTCTCCGGAGATATTGGCCGAGGTCGAGACGATCGGTCTGCCGAATGCCCGGAGCATGCGGCGGCAGAACTCGTGGTCGGGGATCCGCACGCCGAGGGTTCCTTCATCGGGAATAAGGTTCGGGGCGAGCCCGACGGCCCCGGGGAGGATCGCCGTCAGGGGGGATGTGGCGAGCTCCATCACCTCGAAGGCGATGGCGGGGGCGCGGTTGACGTAGCGCACGATCATGTCGGCCGAGGCGCACAGCACGAGCATCGACTTTTTGTTTTCGCTGCGTTTGAGCCGGTAGATGCGGTCGACGGCCTCGGCATTGGTGGCGTCGCACCCCAGGCCCCAGACCGTATCGGTGGGGTAGAGGAGAATCCCGCCTTCGCGGAGGGTGCGTACGGCCTCGTCGACCTCCCGTTGCAGGGCGAGGTCTTTTTTCTCTTTCGGTTCCTCTTTTTTCTGAATGTGCTGCATGTCGGGCTATTTTTCGAGCGGAAGGATTTCGATCCAGTAGTCGTCGGGGTCGTTGATGAAGTAGAGACCCATCTGGTGATTTTCGAAGCAGAGACAGCCCATCGCTCGGTGGTATTCGCGCACGGCGTCGTAGTCTCCGGCCACGCGCATGCAGAGATGGCTTTCGTTTTCACCTAATTCGTAGGGGGTTGCGGCGTGGTCGCGCAGCCAGGTGAGTTCGAGCCGGAAGGGCGACACTCCGTCACCGATGAAGACCAGTTCGAAGGAGCCGTCGTCTGCTTTCTTGCGGCTGATCTCCTTGAGACCGAGAGCCTTGTCGTAGAATTCCAGGCTGCGTTCGAGGTTGGTGACGTTGATGTTGAAATGGTCGAAACGGCTTTTGATTTCCATGATCGTATCAGTTTTCTGTGGTTTGTGCTCCGCGTGGATCCGGATCCGGTTTTCGGGGGCATCCCGGACTCGTTTCGGGCAAACACTGCTGCAAAAATAGGGAAATCTCGGCAGAAAACCGCTGTTTCGGGGCGAAACGTCCCGAATATTTTCGGGTATGAATTCCGTTTTTTTCTTCTGAATTTTATACCTTTGCACCACGAACGAAAAATCTGAAAAAAATTCATAGCTATGGGAAGAGCCTTTGAATACCGCAAAGCGCGGAAATTGAAGCGTTGGGGACACATGGCCCGGACGTTCACGAAACTGGGTAAGGAGATCGAAATCGCCGTAAAGGCCGGCGGAGCGGATCCCTCGGGCAATACGCGCCTTCGTATTCTGATCCAGAATGCCAAGGCCGAGAACATGCCCAAGGAGAATATCGAACGGGCCATCAAGCGTGCTACCGAGAAGGACGCCGCCGATTACAAGGAGGTGATCTACGAGGGATACGGTCCTCACGGCATCGCGTTCCTGGTGGAGACCGCCACGGACAACACGAACCGTACGGTGGCCAACATCCGGATGCACTTCAACAAGTGCGGCGGTACGCTGGGCAACAGCGGTTCGGTGGGTTTTCTCTTTGAGCACAAGTGCGTCTTCAAGTTCAAGGCCGGGGATGCCGATCCCGAGGAGCTGGAACTGGAGATGATCGATCTGGGCGTGGACGAGTTCTACCCCGAGGAGGACGGCATCACGGTTTATGCCCCCTACGAGTCGTTCGGCTCGATCCAGAAGTGGCTCGACGACAAGGGCTTCGAGATCGTTTCGGGAGAGTCGGTGCGCATTCCGACCGACACGAAGGAACTCGACGCCGAGGGCCGCGAATCGGTGGAGCGCCTGGTCGAGAAACTCGAGGAGGACGATGACGTGGTGAACGTCTACCATACGATGAAGGAGGCTGACGAGGAGTAGTCTCCGATGGTGAGGGGGGGGGAGACTCGCCCCGCCGATACGTTGCACAGCCCGCAGGGAGCCGGATCCGGAGATCCGAATTCCTGCGGGTTTTGTTTTCCCTCCGGGCGCCGGCATATTCCGGAGAGTGCCGGACCTGCCCGGCTCCTCCCGGAATGCTCCGGACCTATTCGAACCGGACGAACTCCGCACCGTCGGTCAGACAGAAGGGACAGAAACGGTCGGTGAACTCCGCGGCATAGAGATTCCCGCAGAGAGGACAGACGGCGAATGTCCGGGCTCCGACTCCGTTGCGGCACTCCATCAGGAAGATTTTCCGCAGATCCGCGGCTGCGGCCCAGACCAGCAGACGTGCGGCATATCGGTTTCCGCGACTCATGGCGCGCCGGATCTCGGCATCGCGCCGTTCGTTGTAACTGCGTCGTTCCTCCGCGATGCTCCGTTCCAGGTTCCCGTCGGTGGGCCCGCCGAAGATTGCGCCGGGGCGGGGTGCGGCATACGTTCCGCCCAGACGTCGGATGGCGAGGATGCAGTTCTGCTCCTGGAGGTGCTCGGAGAAGGCCATGGCCCGGAAGAGGTGTTCGGCGTCGCTGCGTTTCTCGGCGGCTGCGATTTGGGCAAACCGGTCGTACTGGAGGGCTTTGAGGTGCTTGCGATGACCGCAGGCCTCGAGGTCGGCGATGATTTCGGACCAGGAGGACTTTTCGCGCCGGGGCGGAATGAACGCCTTGCCGTCGTAGAGCCAGACGAGCACTCCGACCGATGCGACGAACAGCAGCAGGATCAGCGACAGACGCAGTTTCATGATCGGATGTTTTCGGGGAACGATGTCCAGGGAGGAGCATTTTCTGTGCCAACGGGTGCCCGGGGATGTGTGTTTCGGAATTTTCGGACGGGATTTTTGGAAATTTCCTGTTCTGGCGATGTATTTGGGGGGCGCAAGGGCTGCGGTAGGACAAGGACCAATCAAAAAAATACGGTTTCCGTTTGCTTCTGCACTTGCCATTTCCTATATTTGCGAGCAACGCGAATATGGAATGCGGCTCGGCATAGTCAAAGCGGGCTTTGCTTCTGCCCCGTTTTCCGTATATTTGCAAACCGAACCTTTGTGGAAATCTTGATACCTATGAAAGCAAAACTGAGGATTTTTGGACTTGTGCTGTTGAGTGTTTTGATGGTCGTCTCGTGTTCGAAGAAGAAGGACGAGGGGGGAGATGGCGAGACGATGCTGCTTTCCGATGGCTGGAAACTGGTTTCCTGGAACGGTCATACGGAGATTGCGGGGAGCGTCTACCTGCAACTGGAGGATGACGGGACCTTTACGCTTTACCAGCAGGTCGGCAACCTTGCGACGGCGGGTTACCGGAAGTTTACCGGCACCTACCGCATCGAAGGGGATGACGCGACGGGTCAGGTGATGTCCGGGAGCTACTCCGACGGGACCTCCTGGGCGGCTTCGTATCTGCTGGAGTCCCGCACGTCGGAGGAGTTGCGTCTGCGGTCGCTTCCCGAGAACATCGTATCGGTCTACGAGCGGATTGTGATTCCGGAGTATGTGAAACTTTCGCCCGTGACGGTCTCGTCCCGAGGTGTGAGGGATCCGGAACCTTTCCTCTGAGTACGCTGCTTTGGACCGGGATTTCACGGAAATTCATAACGAAGGGGCTCTCCGCAATGCCGGATGGCCCCTTTTTCTTTTGGCAGAGTTTTTCCCTGCTCTCTTTTTGATGCTTTTCCGCCCGACTTTTCCGCCCGGCCTTTCCGCCTGACTTTTCCGCCTGACTTTTCCGCCCGACTTTTCCGCCCAACTTTTCCGCCCAACTTTTCCGCCCGGCCTTTTTGCCCGGCCTTTTTGCCCGACTTTTTGCCCGTCCTCTCCGTCCGTCCTCTCCGTCCGGCCTCTCTGCCCGGCCTCTCCGCCCGACTTCTCCGTCTGTCCTCTCCGCCCGACCGTTTCGCCCGGCTTTTCCGCCCTGCCTTTTCTCTCCCGACGCTCCTCCGATCCTCTCCGACCCCTTCCTCTTCCGACTCCTGGGCCGGTCCGTACCGTCAGAAGGCGGCACAGACCTCAATTCCGAAGGTGAGTTTGTGCAACGGTTGAGTCGAAGCACGGGAGAGGGGTGGAGCAAGGTCGTAGTCGGTGGAGAATCGCACGCCGAGATTCTGCATGGCGAGGTAATTCAGCGAAAATCCGGTTCCGGCCGCCAGCCCTTTTCTTCCGGGGATTTCATATTGTCGGGTTTTGCAGGCCTTGTAGAATTCGTACCCGGCGAGGAGTTTTGTTCCGATCTGCCAGCGCAGCGAGACCGGATAGGAGAAGTAGGGCCCGATATACACCGATGCACTTTCGAGGTTGTCGTCCTGGATTTGGCCGTTGACCTCCACGCGGAGATTCGAGCAGGCGAGCCGTCCTCCGATACCCCAGTATGGGGATGCAAACCAGGCACCCTGGACGGAGGTCGTGGGTCCGGAGAAGATCTTCGTCTGCATGCCGGGATAGGGGTTGTAGGTCCCCGGGACGGTGGTTATTCCGATTCCGAATCCGAGGAACGACGGATGCCGGTATCGGTCGTAGACCGAGAAGGTTTCGTGGACGTTGAGGCCCTTCTCCTTGAAGATGAGGTCGGCCAGGAGGTATCCGAACTCGGTGGCAAGGATTCCGATTCCGGCTCCGACCATGACGTCACTGATCCAGTGGCGGTTGTTGAGCTGTCGGGTGACGCCGGTGGCGGTGGCCACGGCATATCCTCCGATGCTGTACCAGGGGCTGCGGTGCCCGTACTCCTTGTGGAGCATTGTGGCGGTCATGAAGGCCGTGGCGGTGTGTCCCGAGGGGAAGGAGTTCCGGGAGGAGCCGTCGGGCCGCATCACGCGGCAGGTGTACTTGAGCGAATTGACGGCGATGGCCATCAGCCCTGCGGAGAAGGCGTCGGAGACGAGCATCCGGCCCCAGGAGCTGCGGCTCTGGACGCCGCAGGTTTTCAAGGCGAGCATCGCTCCGGCGGGGGCATACTGGAGCCAGTCGTCATACCGCTGGTGGAACGACTGGGCGTATCCGTTGCGCAGGCGGCGGAAATCGGAGTCGTAGGACTGCATGACGACGCCTCCGACGATGAGGGGCACTCCGACATAGAGCATCCGGTATGTTTTCGTGGAGGTATGCCGGTCGATCCGTTTGCGGAATTCGCCTCCGGCGCTCCAGTCCACGCTGTCGGGCTGTTGGGCCCGGGCATCGAGTCCGGCGAGGGAGATCAGCAGTACGAGGATCAGTCGTTTGAACATGGGGCCCGGATTTGTACGGATTATTTTTTGCGATGGAGAGCCCGGACGGTTTCGCCTCCGAGTGCCAGCAGGGAGGTCAGTCCGATGATTTCGGCCCATTCGCCCCAGGAGAGGGGTACGGTCCGGAAGACCTGCCCGCCGAATTCGACGATGAGGATCTGCCCGATTCCGATAGCCGCGAGGATGAGGAAGAATTCGCGGCAGCCCTTCAGACAGGTGAAGACCGAGTGTCGGGTCTCGAATCCTTTGGCGTTGAACATGTTCCAGAACTGGAGGAAGACGAACGTCGAGAAGAAGAGGGTCAGCTGGCGAACGGAGAGCCCGCCGTCGCGGAGGGTCCACCCGAAGAGCATGCCGAGCAGGACGACGACCATGACGCCTCCGCAGACAAAGATCGTGCGGGCCATGGCCTTCGAGATGATGAATTCGTTGCGTGCGCGGGGTTTGTCGCGCATGACCTCCTCGCTCGGGGGGAGCGAGGCCATGGCCATGGCCGCGAAGGTGTCCATGATGATGTTGACCCAGAGGATCTGGACCACGGTGAGGGGCATTTCTGTTCCGAACAACGCTCCGATGAAGCAGATGAGGATGGCCGCGAAGTTGATCGTAAGCTGGAAGAGCACGAAACGCTGGATATTGCGGTAGAGCGAGCGCCCCCACATGACGGCCGTGGCGATCGATGCGAAGGAGTCATCCAGGAGGGTGATGTCCGAGGCATCCTTGGCCACGGAGGTCCCGGATCCCATCGAGAGCCCGACGTTTGCGAAGTTGAGGGCCGGGGCATCGTTCGTTCCGTCGCCGGTTACGGCCACGACCTCACCGCATTGTTGCAGGAGTCTGACGAGCCGCTGCTTGTCGAGCGGGCGGGCGCGAGACATGATTTTCAGCTCTTGAACGCGTCCGAGGAGCTCCTCGTCGCTCATGGCTGCGAATTCGGCGCCGGTGATGTGGTTGCGTTCGCCGTCGGCGGCATCGTTCCAGAGCCCGATCTGACGGGCGATTTCGCGGGCCGTGGCGGGGGTATCCCCGGTGACGATCTTCACGCCGATTCCGGCCTTCAGACAGCGCTCCACGGCGGCCGGGACATCTTCGCGCACAGGGTCCGAGATGGCTGCCACGGCGGCGAAATGCAACCCTCCGGTCTTCACGGCCGCAGTGCACTCCGCCGCGTCGGTCTCCACCCAGGCCACGGCGAGCGTACGCATGGCGCGGTTCTGGAATCCGGCGAGTTGTTCGGCGATCCGCTCATCCAGCCCGTCCGGGGCGCACATCCCGCGCACGATCTCCGGAGCCCCCTTCACGCAGAGGATCCGCCGCCCCGAGAGACCGCTTTCGATGATCGTGGCCATGTACTTGCGCTCGGTGGAGAAGGTCAGGCGGTCGACGATCTTCGCCGCGGCACGCAACGCCTCGTAATCGTTCCCGCCACGGCGCATCCATTCGAGCAGGGCCCCTTCGGTGGGATTTCCGATGATGTGGCCTTCGGCGTCGAGGAAGGCCGTGGAGTTCAGCGCGACGACCTCGGCGAAGTCGCGGTCGGGGAGTGCGTCGTAGCGGACGAGTTCCTGGACGTGCATGCGGTTCTGGGTGAGCGTGCCGGTCTTGTCGGTGCAGATGACCGTCACGGCGCCCATGGTTTCGCAGGCGTGCATCTTGCGCACGAGGTTGTTGGTCTTGAGCATCCGCCGCATGGACATGGCCAGCGAGAGGGTGATCGACATGGGGAGCCCTTCGGGTACGGCCATGACGATGATGGCCACGGAGATCATGAAGATGTTGAGGACCTTCTGCGAGATCGAGAGCCAGTCCTGTTCGAGCAGGCCTCCGACGAAGATGGCCTTCAGGAGCATGACGCAGAAGATCAGCACGGAGAGGAGAATCCCGACGCGTCCGATGAGTTTCGAGAGCCGGCTCAGCTGGCGGTCGAGCGGGGTCTGCTCGTCGCTCTGGACGGTCGACTGCTCGGTGACGCGTCCGGCCTCGGTGTTGTCGCCGACCGCCGTCACGACCAGGACCCCGTATCCGTCGGCAACGGTCGTACCGCGCATGGCGACGTTCGAGGGGTAGGTGGCCTCGGGGTCGAAGTGGGCCTCGTCGACGGTTTTGTCGACTTCGGGCTCTCCGGTGAGGGTCGATTCGTTGATCTTCAGCGAGACGGCTTCGACGAGTTCTCCGTCGGCGGGGATGGTCTCTCCGCCCTCGATGTAGACGACGTCGCCGACCACGACGTCGCGGCGGGGAATCTCGCGGATCGAACCGTCGCGCATCACCTTCACGGGGATGTCGTCATTGACCTGGTTGAGCCTTCGGAACCGTCGCTGGGCGTCCCATTCGAACCAGAATCCGACGCACGTGGCGAGGATGATGGCGCAGATGATCCCGATCGACTCGGTGAAGTCGCGGTGTACGAACCCGATGGCCAGCGAGAGTACGGCGGCCAGCAGGAGAATGCGTATGATCGGGTCCCGGAACTTTTCGAGGAGGAGTTTCCATGCGGAGTCATCCTTGGGAGGCGTGATGACGTTGTCGCCGTGTTCGGCCCGGCTTTTTTCGACCTCTTGGGCGGTCAGACCTTTGGGGTTGTAGCGTATCATGTCGTATTCAAGGTTGTTGTCAGGCGATTCGGTTCAGGGAGAACTGCCGGGTGGATGCGTCGAGCCGCACGGCGATGAACAGGAGGATCGTAAAGGCGATGAGTGACGAACCTCCGTAGCTCATGAAGGGCAGCGGGATTCCCATGACGGGCATCAGTCCGATGGTCATTCCGACGTTCACGAGGACGTGGAACAGCAGGATCGAGGCCACGCAGTAGCAGTAGATGCGTCCGAAGGGCTCCTCCTGCCGTTCTCCCATGCGCATCAGTCTCAGGATCAGCAGACACAGTACGGCGAGGACAAAAGTCGTGCCGAGAAATCCCCACTCTTCGCCGACGGTGCAGAAGATGAAGTCGGTGTGCTTTTCGGGTACGAATCCGTATTTGATCTGCGTACCCTGGAGGAACCCCTTTCCGGCGAAGCCTCCGGAGCCGATGGCGATCTTGGCCTGGTTGACGTTGTAGTCGGTTCCCAGGGGGTCGCTGATGATTCCGAGAAAACTGAGGATGCGGTCTCTCTGGTGCTGCTTGAGGATCGAATTGAAGATGTAGTCGGTGGTGGGGAGGAAGACGAGGGATCCGACGAAGAGCCCGAGGGTGATGAAGATGTTCGTCAGGTGCGAGCGGTAGGCGTACACGGCGGCGACGGCCACGGCGACGAGGGTCATCAGGAGCAGGCTGTGATAGAGGTCGAGGCTTCCGGGGCTGAGGAGCGCCATGACCAGACAGAGGAGGATGGCGGCGAGCAGCAGGGCGGCGAGGAAGATGATTCTCGACCTCCAGAGTCCGTTCATCATCGCCTCGGAGAGCGTGCAGACGAGGATCAGGCAGAGCAGGAGCATCATCGGGGAGAGGAGGAACGAGACGATGAACAGGGCGCCGATCAACAGAACGGGGATGCACAACCACTTGTTGAGCCCTTCGCGGTAGAGGACGAAGAGGAACGATCCGAGGACGATTCCCGATCCGGTGTCGTTCTGGAGGATGATGATCATCAGGGGGATGCAGATGACCATTCCGACCTTGAAGAGGTCTCCGGGGCGGTTGATCGAGAAGGAGTAGTTGCTCATCACGCGGGCCAGGGCGAGCGCCGTGGCGATTTTTGCGAATTCGACGGGCTGGACGCGGACGGATCCGAATTCGAACCAGGCCTTTGCACCGTTGACTTCGCGGCCGAAGAGGAGCGCGGCGACGAGGAGTCCGAGTCCGACGAAATAGGCCGGATAGGCGAACATGTGGTAGTATCGTTCGTCGAGCAGGAGGACGACGAGCGCCGTGACCCAGGCGATTCCGATCCAGACGAGCTGTTTCATGTAGAAATGCGAGAGCGAGAAGGTCCGGGCCGTGGAGTCGTCGTAGGAGGCGGATATGATGGATACGAATCCGGCCAGTACGATGAGGACGTACAGGAGGACGGTCACGCGGTCTACGCCGTCGAAAATTCCGTTGTGCCGGTTACTTGTCATAGACGGGATAATGGATTTGCATGTTCCTGACATGGTCCAGCAGGGCCGGTCTGCGGATCGTGTCCGTGAGGTAGAACTCTTCGAGCAGGCTGGCGATGGGCAGGGCGGCAGAGGCCCCGAATCCTCCGTTTTCGACATAGACCGAGATGGCGATCCTGGGGTTGTCCTTCGGCGCGAAGGAGAGGAACGTGGAGTGGTCGCGGCCCCGGGGGTTCTCGGCCGTTCCGGTCTTTCCGCAGACGTCCCAGCCGTCGAGCCGGGCCATCGTGGAGGTTCCTCCGACATTGACGCCGCGCCACATGCCCTCGACGATCGGTTCGAAATGTTTCGGATCGACCTTCGTATAGTGCCGTTCATAGAAGCGCCGGTCGAGGGAGTCCTGCCCTTCGACCTGCTTGACGATGTGGGGGATGTAGTAGTATCCGCGGTTTGCGATGATGCAGGCCAGGTTGGCCAGCTGCAGGGGCGTACATCCGAGTGCATCCTGCCCGATGGAGAGCGAGAGGATGGTGAGCGAGTTCCATGAGCCGCGGTACTGCCGGTCGTAGTAGGCGCGGTCGGGAACATATCCGTTCCCTTCGTCGAGGAAGTCCGAACCGAGTTTGCGGCCGAATCCGAAGCTCTCGACATACTCTTTCCAGACGTCGAATCCCTCCTTGACGTTGTCGTATTTGGGGTTGTCGAGGATGTCCCGGAAGACGTAGCAGAAGTAGGCGTTGCAGGAGGTTGCCACGGCGAATCGCAGGTCGAGGGGCGAGGCGTGGGAGTGGCAGGCCATTTTGAGGCGCCCGGCCTGATAGCCGTTGTGGCAGACATGGAGGTCCGAGGGCTTGAGGACGCCCTCCTGCAGTCCGATCAGCCCCTGGACGAGCTTGAAGGTCGATCCCGGAGGATATTTGGCCTTCACGGCGCGGTTGAACAGGGGTTTCCGCTTGTTGTAGAGCATCTTCATGTAGTTGTTTCCGCGCTCTCGGCCGACCAGTTCGTCGGGGTCGTACGTGGGCGAGGAGACCATCATGAGGATTTCGCCCGTGGAGGGTTCGATGGCCACGGCCGCGCCGACCTTTCCGCGCATGAGCTCTTCGCCCAGGAGTTGCAGCCGGGCGTCGATCGTGCTGACCAAATAGCTGCCGGGTTCGGGCAGGGAGTCGTAGCGTCCGTTCATGTAGGATCCCTTGATGGCGCCGTGGGTGTCGATCTCCTGGATCTTGACGCCCTTCGTGCCGCGGAGTTCGGGTTCGTAGGCGGACTCCACGCCGCTCATGCCGACGTAATCACCGACCTTGTATTCGGGATGGCGCTTCAGGTAGGTGTCGTTCACCTCGCTGACATACCCGAGGAGATTCCCGCCCACCTTGCGGGGATACTGCCTTACGGTGCGGTAGACGGTGTAGAATCCGCGGAAATTGCCCTCGTCGAAGCGCAGTTTGTCCTCCTTGGGGATGTAGCTGGTCACGACGCGCGGGGCGCGGGGGCGGACCCTTGCATTGGCCAGTTCGCGTTCGAGTTTCGTGCGGGAGATACCGGCCACCTCGCAGAGGCGTGCGGTGTCGAATCCGCGCTTGTCGATTTCGCGGTAGATGACCATCAGGTCGTAGCACTCGCGGCTTTGGACGAGGTATTCTCCGTTTCGGTCGAAGACCTCGCCGCGCGGGGGGTACTGCACGACGTGCCGCAGGACATTCGCTTCGGCCAGTTCGGCGTATCGTCTGTCGAAGAGCTGGATGTATCCCAGTCGTGCGACGATCACCGCGAAGATGAGGATTACGATGACCTGCAGGGTCCTCATGCGGAGGAAGCTCTCGGAATCACTCATACGCGCACGGGGAGTTTTGCGGTGAAGATGCGGGCGATGATCCAGCAGAATGCCACCGAAACGATCGTACTGAGAACGATCCGGAGGATCGTGTGGAAGAGGAGGTCCCACGAAAGGGCCTCGAACAGGAAAAAGATCGTGTGGTGGATGAGAGTCAGCGAGAAGAGATAAGCGAAAAATTTACGGGGTCCGAGCCGTTCGGGCGAAGGGATTCCCCCTTCCCGGACATTTTCCCGGCCGCAGATCATGGCCGCGAGCGTGGGCCGGAAGAATGCGACGGGGAGGGTTGCGATGGTGTTGATTCCGGCGGCCCCCATGGCGCAGTCCATGGTGATTCCGAGCAGCAGTCCGGAGCCGAGGAGTGTGGCGGGTTGTGCGTCGAGCGGGAGCAGGGCGATGAAGGCGATGTATATGAGCGGGTTGAGATATACGCTGATCGAGAGGTTGTCGAACAGGAATACCTGCAGCAGCACGGTGGCGGCAAAGAGTCCGAGATAGGGAAGGGTTCGGTACATGTCAGTTCAATCGGGTATGTTGTTCGACCTGTTCGCTGTGCTGGAGGTCCTGAATTTCGTAACGGTCGCGGTCGGCGACGAGGATGACCTCGTTCAAACGCGACATTTCGGCGGCGAGTCTCACGCGCACGGTGTACGAGGTCCGGGTTTCGTTGAGTTGGGCACTTTCGACCCATCCGATGAGGACATCGGCGGGGAAGTATTCCGAGAGTCCGGCCGTGACGACCTCCTGCCCGGGTTGCGGTTCGGCGTATTTGGAGAGTTCCCCGAGGATGACGGTATTGGGATCCCGTCCGTCCCAGTAGATCGACCCGGAGTATTCGGTATCGACGATTTTTCCGCTGGTCCGGAACGAGGTGTTGAGGACCGACAGGGCGACGGCATAACGCTCCGAGCAGGCGACGACGTATCCGACCAGCGAACCGTCGGGAGCCAGGACTCCCATCTCCTCTTCGATTCCGTCCCGTCGTCCGCGGTTGAGCGTCAAGAGGTTCTGCATTCGGTTCAGGGTATTTCCGACGACGGCGGCCGTAGCGAATCGGTACTTGGATTCTCCGATGTCGCGCATGTAGTCGTCGAGCCGGGCTTCGGTTTCGGCTTCCCGGTACTGGGCGAGTTGTTCTTCGAGGCGAGCGACCCGTTCTGCGAGGTGCCGGTTTTCGCGTCCGAGGAAGAGGTAGCGGCGGACTCCGGCGAAGAAGCCGTGGAGACCTCCGGCGACCTGGTTCGAACGGGCGAGCAGCCGGGCCTGGGTATAGCTGGAGGAGTGTGCGTAGTAGCTGACGGCGGCGATTTCCAGCACCACGAACAGCACTACGACATAGATGCTCCGAATGAACTCGATGAGCTTGCGCAAGGCGATTTCCGGTTTAAAGGGGTTCGATCCTTAATTCAAGATTACGGACCGAGGCCCGCAATCCGAGTGAAATCCGTATATGTCTTTGTCCTCCAGGTTTTTATCGCATGAGGAACGAGAATCGGTTGATGTTCTTCAGGGCGATACCCGTTCCGCGTGCGATGGCACGCAGGGGGTCTTCGGCGATGTGGAACGGGATTCCGGTTTTTTCGTTGAGCCGACGGTCGAGTCCCTTGATGAGGGCACCGCCTCCGGCCAGGTAGATTCCGTTCTTGACGATGTCGGCATAGAGCTCGGGGGGCATCGATTCGAGGACCTTCATCAGAGCCGCGTCGATCTTCGTAAGGGATTTTTCGAGGGCGTAGGCGATTTCGCTGTAGGAGAGCGAAACGGTCTGGGGGAGAGCCGAGAGCATGTTGGGACCTGTCACGACGAAGTCTTCGGGTTCCTGTTCGAGGTCGGAGACGGCGGCACCGATGGCACACTTGATGGCTTCGGCCGTACGTTCTCCGATACGGATGTTGTGCTGCTGCCGGACGTAGCTCTGGATGTCGTTGGTGAAGACGTCACCGGCGACGTTGATCGATTCGGAGCAGACGATTCCTCCGAGCGAGATGCAGGCGATTTCGGAGGTTCCGCCGCCGATGTCGATGACCATGTTTCCTTCGGGCGCCTCGACGTCGAGTCCGGCCCCGAGGGCTGCGGCCATGGGTTCGTAGATCATGTAGACTTCACGTCCTCCGGCGTGTTCTGCGGAGTCGCGTACGGCGCGGATTTCGACGTTGGTCGAACCCGACGGGATGCAGATGACCATACGCAGCGAGGGCGCGAAGAGACTGCCGGATGTTTTGACCTTTTTGATCATGCCGCGGAGCATGAGTTCCGTAGCGTTGAAGTCTGCGATGACACCGTCCTTGAGGGGGCGGATGGTCTTGATGTTCGGGTTTGTGCGCTCGTGCATCTGATGGGCCTGGTGGCCGATGGCGACGAGTTTTCCGGAGTGTACGTCGAGGGCGACGATCGAGGGTTCGTCGACAACGACCTTGCCGTTATAGATGATCAGCGTGTTGGCCGTACCGAGGTCGATGGCCAACTCTTGAGTCAAAGAAAAGATTCCCATAAAACTACACCCAACTCTATTTTTGTAAAAACGTTATTTTCAATGAAATATGGTGATTTCTCGATTTTCGGGGGTTCGAAAGCCGACATATCCGGACAAAGGTAGCAAAAAGCCCTGGAAAAAAGTCCATTTCGGGGTGTATTTTTTTTCGCCGGAGGGTGTTTGTCCGGGGGAAGGGGGATTTTTGGTGTGAAATTCCGGGTCGAATACCGGGGAAATCTGCTTTTTTTCTTTATATTTGTAAAATAAAACAGATTTCCGCATGGAATATAAAATCGGATCCGAAGCCCGTTGTGCGGTGATCGGTTATGGAAGTTGGGCGACGGCCCTGGTGGGGCTGCTTGCGGCCAACGGACGGCGCGTGGGCTGGTATGTTCGCAATCCGGAGGTGCTGGAGTCGCTGCGGACCGAGGGCCGTAATCCGCGTTATGTGAGTGATCTGGAGTTCGACCCGTCGGTCATTGCGCCGTCGGATGACCTGGATGCCGTGGTTCGGGATGCCGAAGTGGTGATCCTGGCCACGCCGTCGGCTTACCTGAAGGATTTCCTCTCTCCGCTGACCGTTTCGCTGAAGGATAAGTTCATCGTTTCGGCCATCAAGGGCATCGTTCCGGGGGATTATCAGACCGTCGTGGAGTATATCCACGACCATTACGGTCTCTCCTACCGGCAGCTGGGACTCTTCACGGGCCCCTCGCACGCCGAAGAGGTCTCGCGCGGGAAACTCTCCTACCTGACGGTGGTCTGCACCGATCTGGAGAATGCCCGCCTGATCGGCTCTCGCTTTGCCGGAGGAAACATCCGCCTGAGCTATTCGACCGACCTTTATGGCATTGAATATGCTGCGATTCTGAAGAATATCTATGCCCTGGCCGTGGGCCTGGCCGTGGGCCTGGGCTACGGGGACAACTTCCTGGCGGTACTGATCGCCAATTCGGCGGGGGAGATGACGCGCTTTCTGGAGGAGAGCTACCCGGACCGCCGCAACACGCAGGTTTCGGCCTACCTGGGGGACCTGCTGGTGACGTGCTATTCGAATTACAGCCGCAACCGGCGCCTGGGGCTGCTGATCGGCCACGGATGTACGGTAAAGAGCGCGCTGAACGAGATGACGATGGTGGCCGAGGGTTATTTTGCGGCGGACTGCATCCGTCACATCAATACCCGTCACCGGGTGGAGATGCCGATTGCGGAGATGGTCTACCGGGTGCTTTACGAGCGAGCTTCGGCGCGCAAAGAGATGCAGGAACTGACAACCAAACTAATTTGACAGGATATGAAAAACTTGAAACTGGACATTTCGAAGGCGGGTGTTTCGATCACCGCCGAGATGGAGGCCAAGGCGCTGGCCGCCAATTCGCTGTTGCATTCGGGCAAGGGTGCGGGGAATGATTTTCTGGGATGGGTTCACCTTCCCTCGTCGATCACCGACTCGGAGATCGCTGCGATCAACGGAGTTGCGGACAAGCTGCGTGCGAAGGCCGACGTGATCATCTGCATCGGTATCGGCGGATCGTACCTCGGCGCGAAGGCGGTTCTGGAGGCGATGAGCGATCCGTTCAAGCTGCTGCACAAGGAGCAGAAGAACCCGACGGTTGTCTTTGCCGGGCAGAACATCTCGGAGGACTACATGTCCGAACTGCTTGAGGCCGTGAAGGATCACTCGATTGCAGCGATCGTGATTTCGAAATCGGGAACGACGACCGAGCCGGCGATCGCATTCCGGCTGATCAAGGCCGAGATCGAGAAGCGTTACGGCAAGGCGGAGGCCGCCGAGCGGATCGTTGCCGTGACGGACCGGGCCCGCGGGGCGTTGAAGACGCTGGCCACACAGGAGGGCTACCCGACATTCGTGATTCCGGACGATGTGGGCGGCCGTTATTCGGTGCTGACACCGGTAGGTCTGCTTCCGCTGGCTGCGGCCGGGGTGGACATTGCCGCTTTGGTGCACGGCGCGCAGGAGATGGAGAAGGCTACGGCCGAGGGCGTACCCTTTGCCGAGAACCCGTCGGCCATCTATGCGACGGTGCGCAATGCCCTCTATGCTTCGGGCAAGAAGATCGAGATCCTGGGCTCCTATGAACCGAAACTGCAATACATCAACGAGTGGTGGAAGCAGCTCTACGGGGAGAGCGAGGGCAAGCAGGGCAAGGGTATCTTCCCGGCGAGCGTGACGCTGACGGCCGACCTGCACTCGATGGGACAGTATATCCAGGAGGGCGAGCGGACGCTCTTCGAGACGATCATCTCGGTAGCCAAACCGGCCTCGAAGGTTGTTATCGAAGCCGATTCGGAAAACCTCGACGGTCTGAACTTCCTGGCCGGGAAACGGATCTCGGAGGTGAACCGCATGGCGGAACTGGGCGTTCAGCTGGCACACGTGGACGGCGGAGTTCCGAACCTTCGTGTGGAGATTCCGGAGATTTCGGCCGAGGCGATCGGTTCGCTGCTCTATTTCTTCGAGAAGGCGTGCGGTATCAGCGGTTACCTGCTGGGTGTGAATCCGTTCGACCAGCCGGGCGTGGAGGCCTACAAGAAGAACATGTTCGCGCTGTTGGAGAAGCCGGGTTACGAGGAGGCAACCAAGGCGATCAAGGCACGGCTGTAGGCCGATCTCCCATTGCAAAAGAGCCGGCACCCGAATTTCGGGTGCCGGCTCTTTTGTCTATTCCGGGCGACGATGCCCGACGGCGGCTATTCCGTGTCGTGCGGGAAATACTTCATGTACTGTACGCGCTGGTAGAATTCTCCCTCGGAGGATCCGTAATCCATGCGGCCGCGGAATGCCTCCAGTGAATCGAATCCGTGCCGGGCGGCCCAGTCGTCGATGAAGCGGTCGATCTGCCCGATGACTTCGTATCCGTGCTTGTGGATTGCCGTGCAGACCTGGACGGCCGAAGCTCCGCAGAGCAGGGCCTTGACTGCGGCGGCACCGTCGTGTACACCCGTCGAGACCGAGATGTCCAGCTGCGGCAGGGCATGGGAGCACAGCGCCGTGCTGCGCAGTACGTGCCTCAGTTCGGTCGGCTGGCTGAACGGGTCGGCCGGCTGGAAGGCCATTTTTTCGATGTCGATGTCGGGTTCGAAGAAGCGGTTGAAGAGCACCACGCCGCAGGCCCCGCGGGCCAGCAGGGTATCGCACGTCGAGAGAACGTTGGTCAGTCGCATGGGCAGTTTCACCGAGACCGGGATCGTAACCGCGGTGCAGACCTTGCGTACGATGTCGGCATAGTGCTGTTCGATTTCGGCGGCCGGGGCGTGGCGGTCGGTCGGGAGCAGGAAGATGTTCAGCTCCAGCGCCGCGGCTCCGGCGGACTGCATCGATGTGGCGTAGTCGATCCAGGCTTCGCCCGATCCCACGCAGTTGATGCTGCCGATCACGGGTACGCCCGTCTTGGCGGCATCCTTCACGAGTTGCAGCAGTTCGGCCTTGTAGGCGTCGCCCAGATAGCGCTCGAGATACTCTCCGGCATCCCCGTATCCCTCCATCTTGTCCAGCGAGGCGGCCTGCCGATAGATCTGCTCCTCGAAGATCGACTTCAGAACGACGGCCCCCGCACCTGCGCGGACGCACTGTTCAATATGGGGCATGTTCGCCGTATAGGGCGAGCTGCTCACGATGACCGGACTTGCAAGTTCCAGTCCCAGGTACTCCGTTTTCATGTTATTCGTATTTTTTGCGTGATACATTCGTTATACAAAGGGGATCTTGACCACTTCGGCCTTCACGGGCTTTTCGCGGATAATGACGGCAACCTCCGTTCCGGGTTTTGCATAAGCCGTCTCCACGTAGCCCAGGGCCACACCCGTCTTCAGGCACGGGGACATCGTGCCCGAAGTCACGTGGCCGATCTCCTTTCCGTCGGGAGCCGCCAGTTTATAGCCGTGACGCGGGATACCCCGTTCGACCATCTTCAGACCCACGAGTTTGCGCGTTACGCCCTCGGCCTTCTGATGCTCCAGCAGCGGGCGGTCGATGAAATCCTTTCCTTCGGCGAATTTCGTGATCCACCCCAGGCCCGCCTCCAGCGGCGAGGTCGTATCGTCGATGTCGTTTCCGTAGAGGCAGAATCCCTTTTCCAGGCGCAGCGTGTCGCGCGCTCCGAGTCCGATGTTTTTCAACCCGTATTCGGCGCCGGCCTCCCAGAGGGCCTTCCAGAGTTTTGCGCCGTCCTCGTTGGCCACGTAGATCTCGCAGCCTCCGGCTCCCGTATAGCCCGTAATCGAGAGTATGGCCCGGCATCCGGCGACCTCCATCTTTTTAAAGGTATAGTATTCCATCTGCTCGACGGGTTCCGCACACATCTTCTGCACGATCTTCATGGCCAGGGGCCCCTGCACGGCCAGCTGGCAGATTTCGTCCGAGGCGTTGTAGAGCTCCTTGCCGGGTCCGGCCTCCATGCCGAACTCTTCGCGTCCGACGTTGCAGATGTGCGTCCAGTCCTTGTCGATATTGGCGGCGTTGACGCACAGCATGTAGGTTTCGGCGTCGATGCGATAGACCAGGATGTCGTCGACGATGCCTCCCCGGCCGTTGGGCATGCAGGAGTATTGTACCTTTCCGTCGTAGAGTTTGGCGACGTCGTTCGTGGTGATGCGCTGCAGCAGCGCCAGGGCCTTCGGGCCCTTGACCCAGATTTCGCCCATGTGGCTCACGTCGAAGACTCCGGCGCCCTGGCGTACGGTCATGTGCTCGTCGGTGATGCCCGAGAACTCGATGGGCATGTTGTAACCCGCGAATTCGGCCATTTTGGCCCCCGCGGCGATGTGGAAATCGGTAAATACGGTGGTTTTCATATAGGTGGTTTGGTGTTACTCCCGACGTTTCACGCCCAGACGCGGGCAGCGGTGGAACTCCTTCGTGCGGTCGAACAGGTAGCGGTAGGTCGTGTGGATCTTGTGCCGCGTGGCGCAGACATAGGTTTCGATCATGCGGTTCATCACCGGATTGAAGTCTCCGATCCAGGCCAGTTCCATTGTCTTGTAGGGGTTCTTGGTGAGCTCCAGGAATTCGTAGTATTTCACCATGATGGCCGATTCGACGCCTTTTCCGTGGAATTCCGGCGTGATTCCGAAGATGATTCCGAAGATCCGGTCGCACGACTTGCGGACCTTCAGGTCCCACATGAGCCGCAGTTTCTGCCACAGTCCGAACTTTCCGTTGAACTTTCCGATCAGGCGGTTCAGGTCCGGGACGGTGATGAAGAAGCCGATGGGCTCATCGTTGAAGTAGGCGAAGAAGATGATGTTGGGGTCGATGATCGGTTTCATTTCGCGGACCATCTCCAGGGCCTCCTCCTGCGACATCGGCCGTACGCCCGAGAAGAGGGCCCAGGCCTTGTTGTAGATCACGCGGAAACTTTCTGCGGCCTCTTCGAGGTTCTTCATGTCGATGTTTTCGACGCGGTATCCGGGGACCGTGTAGAGTCGTTCTGCACGGGCGAAGATCTGCTTGTTCGCTTCGGAGTTGTTCACCCGCCAGATGAAGCTGTGCTGGTTGAAATAGTTCTGGAATCCGTAGTTTTCGAAGAGTTCCTTGTAGTAGGGCGGGTTGTATGGATTTTTGTAGAGCGGCTGGAACTCGTAGCCCTCGACCAGGAGTCCCCACCAGTCGCGGCGTTGTCCGAAGTTGATCGGTCCGTCCATGGCCTCCATGCCGCGGCTTGCGAGCCACATGCGCGAGGCGTCGAAGAGCATGTCGGCGACCTGCTGGTCGTCGATCGACTCGAAGAATCCGCAGCCGCCGGTCGGCTGCTCCTCGATGGCGGCCTTTTCGCGGTTGTAGAATGCGGCGATACGTCCGACGACCTCTCCGCGGTTGTCGCGGACCACCCAGCGGATCGCTTCACCGTCGGAGAAGAGTTCGTTCCGCGCGGGGTCGAAGACCTCCAGGACATCCTGATCCAGGGGGCAGACCCAGTTCCGGTTCCCCTTGTAGATTTTTTTCGGAAGGTCGAGCCACTCCCGTTCCACGGTCGGCGAGGAGACCTCCTGCAAGGTATATTTTTCTCTGTTCATGTTCGAGACGGTTATTTTCGGAGTTTCCAACGTTCAAAGGTAACAATTTTTTTTACTATTTTTGTTCATCTATCAAATTTCGAATCCGAATGAACAAAAGCCTGGAACAGTACATGCCCGACGGGAGCCAACTTCCGTACCGCTTCATGAAATACCGGATCCACAAGATCCTGCTCGTCTGCTGCAGCTACGACGGCTACATCCTCGAGGAGGACGGACACATCGAATCGCAGATCAACCAGGAGTACATCGACCTGAACATGTCGAATCCGCCGTCGCTGACGCGCGTCAGCTCCACGGCCGAGGCGCTCGAGGCGCTTCGAGACGACGACTCCTTCGACTTTATCCTCACGATGTACAACGTGGGTGAACCGGATGTCTTTGCCTTTGCGCGCATTGTCAAGGAGCGGCATCCGAACATTCCGGTCGCGCTGCTCACCTCCTTTTCCAAGGACATCTACCGCCGCATCGAGGAGCAGGACCACTCGGGTCTCGACTACATCTTCTCCTGGCACGGGAACACCGATCTGATCATCGGTATCATCAAGCTCATCGAGGACAAGATGAATGCCGATGAGGACATCCTCGAAGGGGGCGTGCAGGCCATCCTGCTGGTCGAGGACTCGATCCGCTTCTATTCGACCTACCTGCCCGAGCTCTACAAGCTGATTCTGTTGCAGAATACCGAATTTCTGAAGGATGCCTTCAACGAGCAGCAGCAGGTGCTCCGCAAGCGAGCCCGGCCGAAGATCCTTCTTGCCCGCAGCTACGACGAAGCGACGGAACTCTACGACCGTTACCGTAAGAATCTGCTCGGGGTGATCTCCGACGTGGGGTTCGTCCTCCACCGCAACGATCCTTCGGATTCCGAGAAGCTCGATGCCGGGATCGACCTCTGCCGCCGGATCAAGGCGGATAATCCCCTGATGCCCATCCTGCTGCAATCCTCGCAAACCTCCTTCGAGGAGCAGGCCCGCGAGCTCGGAGCCGGATTCATCGCCAAGAACTCCAAGACGCTTCTCTCGGAGCTGAGCGACTACATTGCCAAGGAGTTTGCATTCGGGGATTTCGTGTTCGAGGACCCCGAGACCGGGGCCGAGATCGGCCGTGCCAAGGATCTCACGCAGATGCAGCAGATGATCGCCACGATTCCCGATGAAGCCTTCGAGTACCACACTTCGCAGAACCACCTCTCCAAGTGGTTGTACTCCCGGGGACTGTTTCCGCTGGCCGCCTCGATCCGGCAGTATAACAAGAGCCACTTCTCGTCGGTCGAGGAGCACCGGCGGGTCCTGGTGAACCTCATCCGCGATTACCGTACGCTGCTCGGACAGGGTGTCGTTGCACGCTTCGATCCCGAGACCTACTCCGACGCCGTGGCCTTTGCCCGGATCGGCGAGGGGTCGCTGGGCGGGAAGGCCCGGGGCCTGGCCTTCATGAACTCGATGCTCATGAAGCACCGGCAGTACGACAAGCACGACAACGTCCGCATCATGATTCCCCGTTCGGTGGTGATCGCCACGGAGTATTTCGACGAATTCATCCGCCGCAACGGCCTGCAGTATATCATCTCGCAGGAGTTTTCCGACGAGGAGATCCTCTCGGAGTTCGTCACCTCGACCGTTCCTCAGCGCCTGCAGGAGGAGTTGAAGGCCTACATCCGCACGGTCCGTACGCCGCTTGCCGTGCGCTCCTCCTCCAAGCTCGAAGATTCCCACTACCAGCCCTTTGCGGGGATCTACTCCACCTACATGATCCCCTATACCGATAATGAGGATCAGATGCTCCGTCTACTGCTGCGGGCCGTCAAGAGTGTCTACGCGTCGGTCTATTTTGCGGCGTCGAGGGCCTATATCACCACTTCGCAGAACCTCATCTCCGAGGAGAAGATGGCGGTCATCATCCAGGAGGTCTGCGGTACGGAGCAGAACGGCCTCTGGTTCCCGACCTGTTCGGGCGTCGCCCGTTCGATCAACTACTATCCCATCGGGGACGAACAGGCCGCGGACGGCGTCTGCAACGTGGCGATGGGCCTCGGCAAACTGGTCGTCGACGGCGGACGCACGCTCCGTTTCTCGCCCCGCTACCCGCAGAAGGTGCTCCAGACCTCGACTCCCGAACTGGCTCTGAGCGAGACCCAGACCGAGGTCCTGGCACTGAGCCTGCGTCCCGAGGAGTTCCGCACGTCGATCGACGATGCGGTGAACCTCCGCAAACTCTCGCTGCGTGAAATCGCCGATTTCCGCAATTCGAAGTTCGTCTGCTCGGTCTGGGACCGCGAGAACGAACGCATTTCGGACAGTCCGTTCGACCGGGGCCGGAAGGTCATCACGTTCAACAACATCCTCAAGTATAATACCTTCCCGTTGGCCGAGATCATTTCGGACATCCTCCGCATGGGGGCCGAGGAGATGCGCTGTCCCGTGGAGGTGGAGTTTGCCGTCAACATGGATGTGGCTCCCGGGCAGCAGCAGATCTTCAACCTGCTGCAGATCCGGCCCATCATCGACAATCAGGACAACCGGGCGATCGACTGGTCGTCCGAGGATCCCGAACGGGCTCTGATCTACGGAGAACAGGCCCTCGGGATCGGCATGATGGCCGACCTGGCGGACATCATCTATGTGAAGGACGAGGCATTCGATTCGCTCTCCACCGAAAAGATCGCCGCGGAGTTGCTGACGCTCAACAACCGGATGCGGGACGAAGGACGTTCCTATATCCTTGTGGGTCCGGGGCGCTGGGGATCCTCGGATCCCTTCCTGGGGGTTCCGGTCAAGTGGAACCACATCTCCGAGGCGAAGGTCATTGTCGAGTGCGGGATCGAGAAGTTCGAGGTCGAGCCCTCGCAGGGTACGCATTTCTTCCAGAATGTCACCTCGCTCGGTGTCGGATACCTGACCATCAGCCCCTTCCGTGGCGACGGCATCTTCCGCAAGGAGCTGCTCGACACCATGCCGGCCCATTACGACGGGACCTACCTTCGGCAGATTCGCTTCGAACGTCCGCTGTGGGTCTGCGTCGACGGGCGTTCGAACCGCGGAATGATCCGTGAGCAGTGCGGGGAATAAAAATTTTTCCGAAAAATTCCGGGAAGCAGTTACAAACTATAATAAATATTGTTATATTTGTAACAAAAGAACACCAAACCTAAAAACTTCTGTGCTATGAACGTCAACAAAATCATGACAGACCTCGAGCGTAAGCACCCCGGCGAAAGCGAATACCTGCAGGCCGTGCGCGAAGTGCTGATGACCGTCGAAGGTGCCTACAACCAGCACCCCGAATTCGAGGCCAACCGCATTGCGGAGCGGATCGTCGAGCCCGACCGCATCTTTACGTTCAAAGTCGTATGGGTAGACGACAAAGGCGAAGTACAGACCAACATCGGCTACCGCGTGCAGTTCAACAACGCCATCGGTCCCTACAAGGGCGGGTTGCGTTTCCACCCCTCGGTGAACCTCTCGATTCTGAAGTTCCTGGGCTTCGAGCAGATCTTCAAGAATGCCCTCACGACGCTTCCGATGGGCGGCGCCAAGGGCGGTTCGGACTTCAACCCCAAAGGCAAGTCCGACCGTGAAGTGATGCGCTTCTGCCAGGCCTTCATGACCGAACTCTGGCGCCATATCGGTCCTGAGACCGACGTTCCGGCCGGAGACATCGGCGTCGGTGGCCGCGAAATCGGCTACCTCTACGGCATGTACCGCAAACTTGCCCAGGAGAATACCGGCGTGCTGACGGGCAAGGGCATGACCTACGGCGGTTCGCTGATCCGTCCCGAGGCCACGGGCTTCGGCGCCGTCTACTTCCTGCGTCAGATGCTCGAAAAGGCCGGTATGGACATCAAGGGCCAGACGATTGCCATTTCGGGCTTCGGCAACGTTGCCTGGGGTGCCGCCACCAAGGCCACGGAACTCGGAGCCAAGGTGGTAACGATCTCGGGCCCCGACGGCTACGTCTATGACGAAGAGGGCCTCAATGCCGAAAAGATCGCCTACATGCTTGAGTTGCGTGCGTCGAACAACGACGTCGTGGAGCCCTATGTGGAGAAGTTCCCCAATGCGAAGTTCTTTGCGGGCCGCAAGCCCTGGGAGGTCAAGGTCGACATCGCCATGCCGTGCGCCACGCAGAACGAGCTGGACGGCGAGGATGCCAAGAAGCTGCTGGCCAACGGTGTGAAGATCGTGGCCGAGGTTTCGAACATGGGCTGCCGTCCGGAGGCCATCGACGCCTTCATTGCGGCGAAGATTCCCTATGGACCCGGCAAGGCCGTGAATGCCGGCGGTGTGGCCACCTCGGGACTTGAAATGACCCAGAACGCCCAGAAACTCAACTGGACGGCCGAGGAGGTCGATGCCAAACTGCACCAGATCATGTCGTCGATCCACCACGCCTGCCTGGAGTATGGTACCGAGGCCGACGGTTATATCAACTACATGAAGGGCGCCAACATCGCGGGCTTCATGAAGGTTGCCCGTTCGATGGTCGAGCAGGGGGTATTGTAACAGCAATCCCGGAAAACAGAGGGGCCGTTCGGATTACCGGACGGCCTTTTCTTTATATGTTGCACATTTTCAGTCTGATAGCCGGATGTCCTTTGTTGAGGAAAACCCCGGATTTATGATTAAACCTCTCCTGTCCGTTGAATTTATTTGCCGAGGATGGTGCGGCCCGTTATCTTTGCCGACAGTGAAATGAAAAACACGTAAACCATGAAAACCATGCAGAAATTCACCAACAGGCTGGCCGCTGTAGCCTTGGCGTGCCTCGCATTCGCTTCGGTATCCTGTGACAAGGACGATGACGATGAGAAGAGTTCGGATCTGACGATTCAGGAGATGGTGGGGGACTACACCGGGACCTTCGATTTCATCCCTTCACCCAGCAGCATCAATCCCGATCCGCAGCCCGAATCAGATCTGAATGTCTCGTTCGAGGTGACCGATCAGGGGACGATTCACTTTGCGGAGTTTCCCGCGGCCTCATTGGTAAAGGCCCTGCTCGGTGAACAGGGTTCCGCCGCACTTATTCCGATGTTGGGAACAATTACCTATGATGCAGAGATCGACACTCCGTCCGCAAACGCCTCGCAACTTTCGGCCACGCTGACAACACCCCAGCTGCGGATCGATATTCCCGACGTGATGGTCGTATTGATTACGATCGAGTCTCCCGGGC
>CALUIG010000011.1 GCA_944320625.1 uncultured Alistipes sp. | reverse complement strand
CAGGACCTTCGCCTCGCTCATTGCCCCGTCGAAAAGCAGCACGTAGCGACGGTTTTCGAGGGTATCGATCTTCAGGGAACGGCGGTAGCACCCCTTTCCGACATAGGGAAGGCCACCTGTGCGGCCCGTTTTCAGCGAGGAGACCTTTTCGCCATTCTGGAGGACGGCCACCATCTGCAAATCATTGTCGCGCGAGAAGGGGCCCGAGATGGCCCAGTCGTGCGGGACCGAGACCGTCTGCCAGCCATCGGTCTGTCCGAAATCATGGCCGTTGCGGAACTGCCATTCGGTGAGTATTTCTTCGCGGCGCGGGCTCTGCGCATGGAGCGCCAGGACCGCCGTAAGTGCAACCAGCGTTATGAGGAGTCGGTTCATGTTTTTCCGGGTTGTTTTTCCATTGGTTTCATTGCACCGGGAGAGCCCTTTCCGGGCCATTTCCCGGTGGGTTGCCGGAGCATCCTTTCGGGATGCTCCGGTCATCGGTCCGGGCGGGACTACTCGACCCGGACTTCCGAAAGTTCCACCCACCCTTCGGGGGTCACCCGATCCTTGGCGGCGAGCTGGATGCCGATCTTGTTCTCTTTCGAGGTATCGACGATACCGACCGCCCACTTGTAGCTGCCGGCAGCCACCGTTCCGACATCGAACGTATAGGTGTACTGCGTACGGGCGCTCTTGTGCCAGTCGCACGGCTGGGCCTGTTCGTCAAAATAGAGTTTCACGGGCTGTTTCGTATCGGGGTCGAGCAGCGCGAAGGCCACCTTATACTTGCCGTGATACTGCGGAATGTTCGTCGGGCAATAGGAGTATCCAAGGTTGACCCACCGGTGCGCGATGGAGGCTTTCGAACCGTTCTTCAACGTCTCGGGAAGGGTCAGCCGGTCCGGATAGAGGCGGTAGCACCCTTCCCGGATGAATTTCAGCACATATTCGTAAGCCTCATTGAACCACGACCAGGTTTCTCCCTCATTGATATTGCTGTTGTAGCGGAAGTCCATGGTGTTGACACACGAACCGATGCCATCCTCGTATTCGCCCTTGCGGACATCGCCCCAGTCCGAATAGCCGTCGCCCTGAATGGCTGAGAGTCCGTGCTTTCGGACCCAGCCGCCTTCGGCGGCGATGGGCCGAAGATACCGATTTTTCAACAACACGTTCTTCTCCCAGGTGGAGAAATAGGCATGCATGCCGAATGCAGCGCTCTGCATGGAGAATCCCATGTCGACCGCCTTCTGAACCAACCGTTCCGAATCGGGATCATACTTGTTACCATCCTCCTTCGTCCCGGTTCCAATCCAGCGGTGCACCTGCACGGCGATGGGGACGTTCTTGAAGGTGTCGTTCCAGAGATTCGTTATCCAGTCAAAGACCGCTTCACGGGGCGAGTCGTCGCCCGTCGAATAGATACAGGTATGGTATTCGCCCCAAAGGCCGATTCCGAAGCCACCGATGAAGTCCGTGATGTCGGGATTGTCGAACTTCTGGGCGAAGGCCCGCATGAATTCGGCATAGCACTCCTGGAAGGCCGGATCATCGGGATAGGGAGTCCAGAGATCCGTGGACCCGTTCTTCGACCAGTAGACCTCGCGGCCTGCAGCCTCGATCTGCTCACGGACGTATTCGGGGACCATCTGATAGGTAAAGTCGCGGCTGTCGGCCGTGAAGTTGAAGACGAGTTTCAGTCCGCGTTCCTCGGCGCCCTCCATCAGCATCCGCAGGCGCTGGGCCTGTTTGGTATTGACGCCCTCATTCCAGATGTAGACGCCGCGTTCGGGGTTGGCATCCGCCCAGCGGATCCGGATCAGCAGCGACGAGGCATAATCCGACACCTTGACGTAACCTTCGGGCACCGACGAACACTCCAAATGGTCATACTGCTCCCAAAAGTCATCGGCAAGGCCGTCGCCCAGTCCGGCATAGAGCACCCACCCCGAGAAGGGGTTGCGCAGGATCGATTCGCGGTCGGGCGTGACCGTCACCTCGACACCTTCGACGTTGCCGGAGCCTCCCGATCCCGAGCCCCCGTCCTCATCCTTGGAACAGCCCCCGCACATCAACAGCAGGGTCAAACCGGCCCACAAACCGGCCCGTATCATCTCTTTTTTCATCGCTATTTTGTTTTAACACCGTATTTTATCGATTTCAATCTTTTTCAAATCTTTCCACCGAGACTTATTCGAGCGTGAAGTCGATCTTACGCCCGCCGACGCGAAGCGTGAAGAGCCCCGGTTCCAGGAAGCGCCGTCCCTCGGCATCGACAAATCCCAAATCGGTCATCGGGTCGATCCGGAATTCGAAACGTTGTGTCTCTCCGGCTCCGATCATCCGCTTCTCGAAGTGCTTCAACTCCCGGACCGGCCGGGCGATGGAACACCAGGGGTCGGTCACATACCACTGCACGACCTCCCGGCCATCCCGTTCCCCGTCGTTGCGGACTTCGACACTCGCCGTCAGACGTACCACATCGGCACGTTTCAGCGGCTGCGTACCGACCGTCACCTCGCTGCCGTCCTTGAGCAGGGCACGCAACGCCGGTTCGCCATAAGTGAAGGTCGTATAGCTCAGGCCGTAGCCGAACGGATAGAGGGGCGTGCTCGGAATATCCTGATAAAGTCCCTGGGTACCCCGGCGTCCGCTGTTGCGGTGGTTGTAATAGATCGGGATCTGCCCGACCCCGCGCGGGAAGGTCAGGGTCAGACGCCCCGAGGGGTTCTCCCTGCCACAGAGCAGGCGGGCCACGGCCTCACCGCCGGTCACTCCCGGCTGCCAGGCTTCGAGCATCGCATCGCAGAGCGGCTCCACGGCCGTCAGATCCAGCGCCCGACCATTGAAAAGCACGACGATCACCGGTTTTCCGGCCCGACGTGCGGTCTCCGACACGCTCTTCAGAAGATCAATCTGCGCTTCGGGCAATCCGATTTCCGACCGCGAGGCATTCTCCCCGCTCCAGCGGCGCTTCTCGCCCAGACACAACACCACGGCATCCGAACGCTTCACCAGCGAACGGGCCTCCTTCAAAGCCTGCTTCGTCGGAAGGGTCTCGAAATCGGAACCCTGCCGATAGAGCACCCGCTCCGTTCCGAAAAGCTTTTCAAGTGCCTGCCTTACGGTCACGACCTCCTCGCCGCGCCCGCGGCCATACCACGAACCGAGCAGCTCCTCGCCGTTGTCTGCCAACGGTCCCAGCAGGGCGATGCGCGTACGCTCGGAGAGCGGCAGCACCGCCTCCTCGTTTTTGAGCAGCACCATCGACTCGACGGCCATCTGCAGGGCATTTTCAAGCGCCCCGGGCAGCAGAATCCGCTCCGCTTCAGGCAACTCCTCGGTATAGGGATGCTCGAAGAGTCCGAGGCGGAACTTCACCCGCAGAACCCGCCGCACGGCATCATCGAGCCGCTCCATCGACACCCGGCCGTCGGCAACCAATGATCCCAGCTGCCGCGTGTAGATGTCGTCGACCATATCCATGTCGAGTCCGGCCTTGAAGGCCTTCTCCGCAGCCTCCCGGTCATTGGCGGCATATCCCTGATTGATCAGCTGCCGGATGGCGTCCCAGTCCGAGACGACGAATCCGTCGTGCTCCCAGCGCTCCTTGAGCACCTCGGTCATCGTGTAGCGATGGGCCGAAGCCGGAACACCGCTCAGCAGGTTGAAGGCGCTCATCACCGTGGCAGCCCCGGCCTTGATCCCGGCCTCGAACGGCGGCAGGTAGGTATCCCAGAGCGACTGGCGCGAGATCTCGGTCGGCACGTAATCACGTCCGGCCTCCGAAGCGCCGTATCCGACATAGTGTTTCAGACAGGCGGCAATCGTCCCCTCGTCCGCCAGATCTTCACCCTGGTATCCGCGCACGGCCGCCTCCGAGAAGCGGGAGGTCAGGAACGGATCCTCCCCGTAACCTTCGGCCACCCGTCCCCAGCGGGGATCCCGGGCGACATCCACCATCGGCGAGAAGGTCCAGTCGATGCCCGTATAATACGCCTCGCGGGCGGCATCGGCACAGACGCGCTCCGTCAAATCGGGATTCCACGAGGCCCCCTGCGCCAGCGGAATGGGGCAAACGGTCCGGAATCCGTGAATGACATCGAATCCGAAGAGGATCGGAATCCCCAGCCGCGACTCCTCGACGGCATGCCGCTGAAGGGCGTTGCGCAGCACGGGATCATCCCCGAAGTAGATCAGCGATCCGATCTCGGCGGGGATCTTGCTCACGGTTTCACCGATATTGTTCTCGTTGTCGTTCCGCCCGGCCGTGTACTGGTTGAGCTGCAGGATCTTCTCCTCGAGGGTCATCCGTGCCAGCAGCGAATCCACACGCTCCTCGACCTGCATATCCTTCCACGAGGTGACGGTGAAGGGACGCCGCACGGCATAATGGGCCGAAAGCTGTGCATAACGCGTCTTGAGCGAATCCACGCCCCGGGGTGCATAGGGATTCCCCACGACCGACTCTCCCGAGAGCGCCTCGAACCACGTACAGGCCACCGTATAACGGCCGTAGGTCAGTTCGAGATGGTAGCCGTCACGGTTGAACGTATCACCCAGCGGCGTGGTGCGGCCATTCTGAACGGCAGTTCCCGAGGGGATCACCCCGCAGATCTGCGGCGAGTCGTCCAGGGCACAACGCACGCTCTGCATGATCCGGCCATACATCGTCTGCTGATTGCTCTCGTAGAGCGGGAACTCCCCGTGCTTCGAATCCCCGGAATAGGCCCACGTCTGGTGGAACCAGATCTGCAGGTCCGGGTTGTCCACGAGCCGCCCGACATATTCGATCAGATCGTGCAGATAGGGCTGGTAGGTCACATAGCGTCCCGACCTGCCGCTGGCCTGTTGCAGGGTTACAATATCCCACTCTTCATCGGCCAGGGCCCGGTCGAGTGCCACGTGCTGTGTCTCGGTGCGCACCCCGTCGACGATCTTGCGGTAGTAGTAGGCAGCCTCCCCGTTGCGGGCATTGTTCCAGTGCCGCTCGAGCGGACAGCCGCCGATATACATGTTGCCGATTACCGCATCGATCCCGGCGGCATCGAACAGCTCCCAAAGATACTGCTCGACGGCATCCTGCGAAAAGCTGTTGCCGATGGCCAGGATTTTCAGGGTTTTCGACGCCGTCGGCGCCTCGTGCGGAGCAGCCGTTCCGAGGTCCGGAGTCCGGGCCTGCACGACGATCCCCGACAACAGGAGAAGGAGTGCCGCAAGCATACGGCGGAAAAAGAGTCGTTTCATGGCGTTATCTCAATCGTTTGTTCATATCTAATCAACCGGAGTCAGACACAGGGCCGAGAGGTGTCCTTCGACGACCGTGGAACCGACATCCACACCCTTGACCGTGAGGCGCAGGGTCCCGTCCGAAGCGGGAGCCACATCCTCGAACGTCAGAGTGTACTCCTCGAAGGGGACCTCCTCCCACGAAGGATAGCGTCCTTCGCCGCTCCCCAGCCGGATTCCCTGGCTGATCCGGCCTCCGCTCTGCGCGGCGCCGACGAGTTGGAAATCGGTCGTACGGGCCGTCCGCGTTCCGTTGTAACGGGCCGCCAGAACCGAGACGTCGAAGGTCTGGGAGGGGGTCAGTCCCGAGATGACGATCGTAGCGGGATCGCTGTCACCCGCCCCCGCCGTACCCGTCACGACGAACGAATCGACCCACGCGGTCCGGGGCCAGGAGACTCCGCCCGAAACGATCTCCTCTTCGGGCTCGTCGCCGACTCCGGCAAACGTCTGCGAAAAAGCCGGATCGATCGACAGCGTCACCTGCGTATAACGGCCCTCGGCATCCTTCAAGGCGACCTCCGCAGCATCCGTCGCCGTAATGTTGTTCCAGGGTGTCCCGGAGGTCTTGCTTCCGAAGTCGACATAAATTGCGGCTTCGACGGGTCCTTCGTCGACCTGCGGATGCTGATAGTCGACCAGTCGGGTCACCGCATAGGGTTTCTCCACGGCGGCATGTGCGGCATGCTGCGCGATGGCGGACATCTGCGCATCGATCGTTGCGGGAGCGTAGGCATTTCCGACGACCGACTCTCCGGAAAGCGCCTCAAACCAGGTGCAGGCCGCCGTATAACGTCCGTAGGTGGTCTCAAGGTGGTAGCCGTCACGGTTGAACGTATCGCCGAGGAACGACGTACGGGCATTCTGAATCGCCGTACCCGCAGGGATCACACCGGCCAGGTCGGGATTGTCGGCAAATGCCTGCTGAACGGCCCCGACAATCGCCTCGTACATGGTCGTCTGGTCGCTGCCGTAGGTCGGGAACGACTCGTGGGTCGAACTCTGCGCATAGGCCCATGTCTGGTGGAACCAGATCCGTGCATCGACCCGCTCCTGCAGGTAACCAATCAGATTCGACAGGTAGGGAACATAAGTCGAGTAGACTCCCGACTGACCGCTGGCCTGCTGCAGGGTCACGATGTCCCAGGGTTCGCTGGCCAGGACCGACGAGAGGGTCATGCTCCCCGATTCGGTCTTCGTTCCGCCGACCACCTTGCGGTAGGCATAGGCTGCGGCATCGCTCTGGGCATTCGACCAATGCTTTTCGAGCGGACAGCCGCCGATATACATGTTGCCGATCACGGCCTCGATCCCGGCCGCATCGAACAACTCCCACAGGTACTGCTCGACGGCATCCTGCGAGAAACTGTTGCCGATGGCCAGGATACACAGTTTGCCGTCGGCAAGGGGATCTTCCGGTTCCGGTTCGGGATCCGGATTCTGCCCCGGATTCTGATCCGGATCCTGGTCCTGGCCGGAGTCCTGATCGGAGTCTTCCTGTTCGGTGGGCTCCTCGGAGGTGGAGGATTCGGTGCAGGCCCCCGCCGCAAAAGCCGTCACGAGGAGCACGCAGCACAACACGCTGAAGATTCGTTTCATGCTCTTTTCCGATTGAATGCCAGCTTAATTCCGGGATTGCTCCTCCCGCTTCGAACGGTAGTAGTCATGGATCACGTACCAGGCCTTTTTGCGCTGTCCGCGATCCGATAGGAGCCCCTTTCGGTTCCACCCCTCCTGATTGACCGGATGGAAGCGGAAGGGCGAACGGAAATCGAAGAGGATCCAGGGCGAGATTCCGACCAGATTGGGGATATTTTCGAACATGGCCAGATTGTCGGCATAGAGCTGCTCCTGATGCTCCTCGCTCCAGGACGAGGCGCGTCTCCGGTCGCCGTGCTGCCCATAGAGGGCTTCACCTCCGAACTCCGAGATAATCAACGGTTTGTCCAGGCAGATTGCCCACTGGATCGAAGCCGGGTCTTTGGGCCATGGAGCATACCAACCCATGTATTTGTTGACGGCGACGACATCCAGCAGACGCGTGAACTCGTCGTGCATCTCGAAGCGGTCGCTCTGCTTCATGTAGTAGGCATTGTCGAAGGCCGCGACATAGAGCCGGCTGTTGTCAAGCGACCGGCCGGTCTCAAGCAGCCGGCTCAGGAAGGCATTGCGGGCCTCCGAGGGTCGGGTTTCGTTGGCTATGCCCCAGAAACCGATGGCACAGCGGTTCCGGTCCCGGACGATCATCTCCTGCAGCATTCCACGGGCCTTTGCGGCCGTGGATTCATCGGTGAAGTCGATCCCCTGCCAGATGGGGATCTCCTCCCAAAGCAGGATGCCCATCTCTTCGGCCATACGGACCGTGTGCTCGTTCTGGGGATAGTGGGCCAGCCGCACCATGTTGGCGCCCAGCGCCTGAACCTCGGAGAGCAACATCCGGGCATCGGCCGGCGTACAGGCACGTCCCCGGCGTTGCGGGATCTCCTCGTGGAAGGAGATGCTGCGCAGGAAGACCTCCCGGCCGTTGACCAGGACCTTCGTGCCGTCGACGGCGATGCGGCGGAATCCGATCCGGTCGTCGAGCGACACGCCGCCGCACGTCAGCTCCACATCATACAGATACGGAGCCTCGGGCGCCCAGAGTTTCAGGTTCCGGACGTCGACCGTCACCTCACCGTGTCCCTGTCCATCGGTACGGAGCGTCTTTTCCACACCCAGTTCGGGAATCCGCAGCGTGACTTCCGTCCCTTCCGCGGGCTCCGAGAGTTCGACATCGAGACGCAGCCGCTTGTCGGAGGCGTCATCGAGGCGCAGGAAATAATCCCGGATGTAACGTTCCGGCGTCCGCACGAGCATCACGTCGCGCGTAATTCCCCCGTAGTTCCACCAGTCGAAGGCCATGGCCGGAATGGCATCGGGCGTCCGGCGGTTGTTGACCTCGACGGCCAGGAAGTTGTCACCCTCATGCAGACGGTCGCCGATCTCGATCTCGAAGGGGGTGAAGCCTCCCTCGTGGCTGGCGATCTTCTCACCGTTGAGATAGACGTTGCAACGGTAGTTCACGGCTCCGAAGTGGAGGAAGAGCCGCTCACCGTCACGCGGTGCCTCGACGGGTGTGACACAGGCGCCCTCCGGCAGCTGCGGGGCAGACGTCCCGACCACCAGATGCCGGGCATACCAGACCGTACCCTCATAGTATTCGAGTTCGGGACGCTGTGAATTCCAGTCTCCCGGCACCTCGAGCCGCAGGCCCCCTTCGAAAGCGTATTCGAAGAACTCGGTATCCTGTTGCGGCGTACGGTTGAGGAAGATCTCCTTGGGAATTCCCTGGTCGTAGGGGTCGACGATTGCAGCCCACTTGCCGTTGAGCGACTGACAGTCGCGGCCGTAAACGTTCGTCATGGCCGGACGGGCCGCAAGAGGTGCCACCGAGGTCAGACAAAGCAGACCGGAGGCCAACATCGCATGAAGTTTCATCATCTTATTTATGCAATAGATATTTGTAAAGTACGAAGGAGTTCTGTGCGGGGAGCGACACCTGGATGGATCCGTTGCGTCCTACGGTCTGCCGGCCGCTGCGGGAACCGCTGCCGAGAATGAGTTCCAGGGAGATCTTCGCCCCTTCGGGCAGGAAGGTATCGATCACACCCTCGTCCGAGGGCGTGGCCTCGCGGTAAAGCAGCAGATAACCCTCCGACTCCGACACGAGGGACTGGAACCCGGTCCACGAACGTCCCGAAGGCTCCTCACCCACGGGGAGAATGACCCCCGCATGGAAGTCGGCGGCAACCTTCCTGTACGCTTCGACGAGAGGTGCGATGGCGAAGGCCTCTTCGGGGAGGTTCGAGGACTCCATCCATGCGAGCGGCTGCCCGGCCATGGTTGTGGCGAAGAGGTAGTCGAAGCCGTAGGCAGCCGGTGCGAAGGGATCCCCGGCATACTTGTCGGCATTGCGCCAGCGGTTCAGGAACTCGACCTGGATACGCTCGGCCGGGACGTAGCGGCTCAACTGCCAGAGATTACGCAGCGTCCGGTAGGGGAAGTAGTTTCCCCAGTCGGTATAGCGGTTTTCGAGGAAGATGTTGCCGTATTCGTTGAACAGGTGGTAACCGCCGCGCCTTGATGCCGTGGCGTCGAGGTTGAAAAGCACGTCCCCGCCCGACTCCTCCTCGACCCGGTCGAAGAGGCGCCGCAGATTGGTTTCGGCCCGTTTCGTGGGGATCGTCAGCCCGTCGATCTTGAAGACCTTGATTCCGTAGCGGCGATAGAGTCCGAGCAGGGCCTCGGCATCCTTCTCCCAGGCCGCAAAATCATCCTGGACGCTCGGATTGAACCACAACCCCACTTCGATGCCCAGTTCACGGGCCCGTTCGACCACGGGATCAAGTCCCGAAGGATACTTGTCGGCCGCAGGTTTCCAATAGTCGGGATTTTCCCAGATGTTGCGGAACGACCCTTTGGCCAGTGCCGAATTGGGGCTCTTGCCCTCCTGCCACCCGTCGTCGATCTGGAAATGGGAGATTCCGAGCCGGGCGGCGCGTTCGAGTTCTTCGAGGCAGAAGCGTTCGTTGACCTTCGTATCCTGGCTGCGGTCGCCCCAGGTGTTCATCATCACCATCTCGTCACGCCCGTCACGCGGGGCGCGGATCTGCTTCTGATAACGCCGCAGGGCGGTCAGCGCCGCCAGCTCACCTTCGCCGAAGACCCCCGTCACCACGCCGTAGGCCCGCACCCACTCATGCGAGAGGTCCCGGGGCTCCACACCGATTCCCGTCACGGCGAACGTTCCGAAATCGGTCGTGAAGTCACCGCGCCCGTAAGCCAGCTGCACGGCCGAACAGGGGGCCTCCTTCAGGAAGAAGAAGCCGTTTCCGTCGACGCCGTTGCGGACGAAGAGCAGGTTGCCGCGATAGCTGTTCTTGCGATAGGCGATGACGTTGCGCTCCCAGACGAGGTTGTCGTTCCAGTCCGTGACGTCGGAGAACTCCACGGCCCGGGCATGCCAGTGTACGCCGGGGAAGTTCATCCGGTCGAGAATCGTCTCCGAAGATTTCACGGCCATATCGGCCTGCGCCTCGATGTTCTTGCGGTCGGCGGCATTCTCCTCGCCACCACGCGCCTCCAGCACGGCGGCCGGGGCACTCTTTCCGTCCGCAAGCCGCAGCCACGTCTGGCAGGCAATGGCCGGAGCATCAGCGTAGATGCGGAATTCACGCCGGATGTCCAATCCGTCGAGCGAATAGACGACCCGAGCCCGCAGGAACGCAGGCGTGCAGGCCGTCGGCGGAAGCGCCTCGACCGTCAACCGGCCGTCGGACCCGGCAGCCGCGGCATTGCGTGTGAAGACGAAGTCGGGCAGGGCCTTCACCGTACGGAGCGTCGATCCTTCGGTTTTGTTTTCAAGCGAGAGCGTCATCAGGTTCCCGCCGTTCCAGCGGAAACGGCGTTCGAGGAAGGCATTGCCGAGCACCAGCACCGTATCCCCCTGCAGGAAGGCGTAGGGTTCGGACGAAGCCTCCGGCGCAACCGGAGCCGCAACTCCCCGCATCGGGCCCGGAAGGGCGAAACAGACAGCCGCCGTGACGGCGCAAACGATCTTCTGGAATCGGGTCATACACGTATCATCTGTGCCCCGCAATCCCGGCCGGCTGGTCCAGGATCTTGTTGGGCAGGTTGAAATTCTGGTTGTTCAGTTCGGCTCCTTCACGCCAGGCGCCCCGCGTCATCGCCTCCTGCAACTCCGGCAGATGGTCCTGATAGACCCCGCGGGGAAGGCATCCGTTGCGGTGGCAGATCGCGGCGGCCATGCCGACCACCTCGCCCATCATGCCCGTCGTACGCATCACGCGCACCGTGCCCAGAGCCACGTGCGTCACACTGATGTTGCGCCCCGCCATGAAGAGGTTCTCCACGTTGCGCGAATAGAGGCAACGATAAGGCACGGCGTAGGGCTTGATCCAGTTGTGGACGGTCGCAGCCTTGAACGGCTCCTCGGGAAAACGTTCGGCATTCTCCCGGTCGGGGAAGTGCAGGTCGATGGCCCACGAGGTCGTAAACGACCCATCCTCGTGGAAGACCTCCTTGTCGATGTCATCCTGCTTGAGGATGTAGTCGCCCAGCAGGCGGCGCGACTCGCGCTTTCCGGCGATATAGGCCACCCAGTCGAGGTTGCGGTCGGCGAAACGCTCCCGCTGCGAATAGTGGTTTTTCAGAAAACTCCAGTTCGAATAGATCACCAGCAGACCGTAGTCGCGGATCCGTTCGGCCTCGCGGATCTGGTCCCGGTTGAGCCCCGTCTCCCACTTCCACTCGCCGAAGGTGACCGGTTCGCAATTTGCCTCATTGAACTCCACGCCATAGGAGAATTCAGGGAAGGAGGCCTGTTTTTTCTCCACTTTCGAGGAGTACCACTGCACCGAAGCACCCATGGTCATGTCATCGGCCTTTTCGGGAGCCAGTTCCTCGCCAAACTCCGACCGCGCCTCGCGGCCCATGCGGTAGTCGGCCCCGGCCAGATAGCCGATCGTTCCGTCGCCCGTACAGTCGGAGAACAACGGAGCCGAGAGCCAGATCTCCTCGCCCGTTTCGATGTGACGGATGAGCACGGAGGCGATCCGCGAGCCCTCCATACGGACCTCCAGGGCGCGATAGGGCGCCAGCAGGGTCACATCCGGTTCGGACTCGACGAAGCGCTGCTTGCGGTCATCCGCGTAATTAGCTGCAGGCTGGGCGTTTCCGGCCTTCGTATGTCCGAATTCACGGATCATGCGCCCCAGCATCGGGTAGCGGCCCGTCTCGACATAACCGCCCAGATGGACGCGCACCTCGGCACTGTTGTTTCCGCCCAGCACGGGACGGTCGTTGACCAGCGCCACACGGCCACAGCCCTCACGGGCGGCACTCACCGCGGCACACATCCCGGCAATACCTCCACCGATGACCACAAAGTCGAACTGCTCCTCCCGCGGCGCCGGTTGCCCGGACATCTCGCGGCGAAATGCCGCAAGGGCCTCCGCATCGGCCGGCGGAACGTCGTCCGGACGATCCGTCAGATAGAGGGCATCGCAACGTCCGTCGAAACCGGTCAGGTCTTCCAGTGCAAGGGTCGTCTGCCCCTCTCGGAGCCACACCTCTCCCGCACACTGCCACTCCCAGCAGTTGCCGGTATGTCCGACGGTCTCGGGCAGCAGCCGACGGCCGACCCGGACGCGGAACTTCCCGGGGCCGGATTCCGAGGACCACGGCGAGGTCCAGTTGTAGGTGCGGACCCAGACGCGGTAGGTTCCCGCATCGGGAATCCCGATCTCGGTCCGGGCCGGAGCCACGGGCGTTCCGGCGCCGTGCGCCAGCAGGTAGGAGGAACCCATCAGGTCCATGAACTGCTGGTCCACAACCCATCCGCCCTTTTCGGCAAAGCTCTCGGCCTCAACCAGAATCGGGGCAGCCGACACGCCGTACAGGGCGGGCAGCATCAACAACAGGGCAATCAGTGTCTTTTTCATACTCATAAACGTCTTTTTGGGCGATACAAGTTTACTCCAAATTTTCCGCTCCGGCAAACGGAGCGGCCGGAAACCGAACCTCCGCCGGGGGAGCCTTCACAGGCTTCCCCGGCGGATGGATCGGGGTATCGGACTTCCGGGTCCGAAGCCGGCGGGACTACTCCCGCGTATCGAAGACAACGGTCAGTTTCTCGATGTCAACCTCCACGTAGTTGCAGTTCTCCGGGATGACGAAGTAGGCAAAGCGGTTGTCACCCTGACCGGAAACAAGCGTCTCGGTCTTGCCCAGGGAGGTTTCCGTGTAACCGGAGTGGTCGTTACGCTTGGCGTCGGCCGTCGAACCGTAGGAGTAAACATTGTAGTTCCACGGTGCCACCTTGAAGTTCACGGTTCCGGTTACGGGTTTGTTGCCGTTATTACCGTCGTTGCCACTCTTGCGGGGCAGCACGGCACCCTTGTAGACAAAGACATTGGGGTTGGCCAGACTCTGCTTCAACGAATAGGCATCATCGATACCCAGGAAGTAGTTCGAGTTGACCGGATCACGGTCATATCCGTTGAACGTACCGTACATCCACAGCTGGGTCACTTCGATTTCATAAGGATTGGCAGCAGGAGTTCCGTCTTCCGTATAGGTCTTGTTGAACGAAACCTTCGTGTTTGCCAGGTCGGTAGCGGCCGAGCGGAAGGTGATGGTCTTAGCATCCAGATCGACCACGATGCGGTAGATACCCGCCTCGGGAATCGTCCAGTAGCTGCCGTTCGTGGCGACCGAAGAGGTCAGCACCTGCTTGTAGGACGAAGCCGCGCCGTCGTGGATGTCATCGCCCTCGGCCGGTACGAACGACATCTCGGTCTTCTCGTCGTAGAGCAGCGGCAGGTAGAGCGTTCCGGCATTCAGTTCGCCGCGGAAGGCGTAAACCGAAGCGTTTTCAAGCGTCTGGGCCACCTCGATCTCCTCTCCCGGAGCCGCCGTACCGCCCAGGTAGATCTTGTCGATCTCCACGATGCTCGACGTCGGAATGATCGTGACGGTCTTGGCATCCAGATTCACCGTGACGCGATACTCGTCATCGGCCGGGATCTTCCAGCCTCCGTACGTCTCGTCGGCACCGAGCACCTGCGCCTCCATCGGCGTCTCTCCGATCTCCGTGTCGGCACCCGACGCCGGAACGATGACGTTGTTCTCATCGCCGTAGACCACCGGGAAGTAGACCGTTCCCTGCTTGAGCGTTCCGGTCCAGACGAACAGATGCGGATTCGACTCCGAAGCTGCAATCTGAACGGGCGACTCAAAGGCCGAACCGGACATATAGAGCTCATCGGCTGCAAATTGCTTGGGTCCGTAGGTCTTCACCCGGACGTTGACCGTTGCCTCGTCGGGAATGATCAGCGTCGGGCCGTCGAACGATACCGTAATGATGAAACGTACGTCGCAGTAGGTACTCGTGAGCATGCCGAAATGGTCGATCAACAGATCCTGCAACTCGGCATTCGTGTACTCCCGCCGGAAATTCCCCGTATCCTCGTATTCGGAGACGGCATCGCTCTTGCTGCCGTCCACCTCGATCTGGTAATAGTAGGTAACGATATATTCGTCGCCGTATTCGGCTGCCGGGGTCCATTCCACCGTCAGGGCCGTCTCGTAGGCCGCATCTTCATTCAAAACGACCGTCTGGGCCGAGGAGGTGATGTCCACGACGAAATTATGCCGCGAATAGGCATTGTCCACCTCCTCGTTGCAGGCCGCAAGCCCGCAAACGAGAAGAAAAGACATCAATCTATAAATTGCTTTCATAAACAGTTGCTTTTGAATCGTATTAAACCATTAGTAACCCGGATTGTCGGGGAGAAGATTGGGGCACAGCTCGATCTCGTGGGTCGGAACCGGCCACAGGTACTGACGCTCCGGGAAGTTCCGTTTCGCGCCGTACATCACCCAACCCTTCTCAACCCACGGCGAGAAGTCGGCCAGACCGTCCTCGTCGATCTCGGGAGTTGCAGGCCACGGCCACAGACCCTTGTCGACAAGCGCCGTCTTGCAGTCCGAAGCGGGATAGAGGTAGATATAGTTGTAGGAATTCAAAGCCTTCTCGGCCAGGCGCCAGCGCATGAGGTCCTGCAGGCGGAGGTTCTCCATGGCCAGCTCAACGCGGCGCTCCAGACGCACCGTACGGCGCAGCGTAGCCTGATCGCGGGCCGTAACGGCCGGATAGGACGAGGTTGCCGAAGCCTGTACGCCATAGGCGCGGGCACGAACCGTATTGATGGCATCGAGCACCGTGTCGTCGATCTCGTTCATCTCGATCTTCGCCTCGGCATACATCAGCAGCACGTCGGCATAACGCATGATGATGTAGTCGTTCTCGACCTTCGGGAAGTTGGTCAGCCAGCTGTCGTCAATGCTCTTCTTCCAGACCAGTCCGTTGAACGAGGCATATTGTGCCACGGCGCGGCTGTCGTTGTTGGCCTGCATTTTCCCGGTGGTCAGATTCAAGACCTGCGTAGCGGCAGGCGAGGGATCGTAGATGAAGCCACAGTGTGCCGTCCCGAACTCGACGATGGTCGCCGTGCAGCGCGGGTCACGGTTCTTGAAGGGCTGCTGCGGATCGAACAGCGGAGACTCGTCGATGGGCAGGCCATCGGTGCAGAGATAGGCGGCCAGAAGATCCCACGAGGGGTTGTAGGAGCCGTAACCGCCCGCATTGCGCGGCACGCCGTTGTTCACGAACCACGTATCCAGAACCACGTCGTTCTCAATCGAACGCGGGATGACGAAAATCTTCTCCGGAATCATGCCCGTCCCCTGGAGGAAAACACTGCCGTAATCCGAAGCCAGCGAGTAGACCTTCAAATCCATGCAGGCCTTGGCAGCCTCGGCGGCAACCTCCCAGTCACCCATGTAGAGGGCAAAGCGGGCCTTCATGGCCAGTGCCGCACCGCGCGTGAAGTGCTGACGGCCCGACGTCCACGATACGGGAAGACCGGCGGCTGCACGATCGAAATCCTCGTAGACCAGCGGAATGATCTCCTCCTTGGGTCTGCGGCCCAAGGCCTCGGCCTCACTGATGGTCAGATACTTGTCCAGATAAGGCACGTCGCCGTAGAAGAAGAGCAGATCGGCATATTTGCAGGCGCGGGCGAAATAGGCCTCAGCCTTGCACTGCTCGATGAAGTCCGGATTGACGCCGTTCTCCTCGGCACGATGGATGTTCTCCAGCAGCGTATTGGCCCGCGAGATGAGCTTGTAGCTCTGCTGCCACAGGGCATAGACCTCCCACTGCGTGCCGCTCATCGTGGCATCGAGAATCGTTCCGCCGCTGCCCGGGTTGCGGTTCTGCTGACGGTAGGTCGTATTGTCGGTCCACTGCTCGGAGCTTTCGAGCGGCGAATTCCAGTAACCGATGATATAGAATTCATTGACGGCCAGCTGCAACTCCTCCTCGCTCGAATACCACGAAGCACTGTTGCCCTGCGTTTTCGGCACAATGTCCATCGACACGCAGCCCGTGGCCATCAAACACAGACCTGCGAGAATGCCGGTATATAGATGTTTTCTGTTCATGACTTTGATTCGTTTAGAGTTTGAGGGTCAGACCGACCAGAATCGTCGAGGTAATGGGGTACGACGATACGCCCATCTCGGGGTCCCAGCCTTTGGGATAGTTGCTGATGCAGAAGAGATCCGAAGCGCTGACATAGATGCGCGCGGTGTTCAGGTGGAGCTTGTTCGTCCATTTCTGCGGCAGCGTATAGCCGAGCGTCACGTTCTTCAGACGGAAGTAGGAACCGTCGAAGAGTCAGAAATCCGACGTCAGGTAGTTGTTGGTCTTGCCCGTATTCGTGATACGGGGGTATTTTGCATTGCGGTTCTGCTCCTCGGTGTTGAACGGACTCCAGTACTTGCCGTCGAGGATCGCCGGGATGTTGCCGTAGTTGTCACGGACGGGCTGAACCATCTGCGTGTAGAGGTAGCTGTTCTGCTGGCCGATACCCTGGAAGACCAGCGAGAAGTCAAGACCTTTCCAGCCGAGGTTGATCGTACCTCCGTACTGGTAGCGCGGCAGCGAGTTGCCCAGCAGCACCCGGTCCTCCGAGGTGATCTTTCCGTCGGGCACGCCGTCCGGTCCCGAGATGTCCTTGTAACGGATGTCGCCGACCGTCACGGCATCGTTGTACTTGGCCGAATTGTTGACCTCCTCCTGCGTCTGGTAGATGCCGTCCGAAACGTAACCGTACCACTCGTTGAAGTAGCTGCCCACCCGGTGAATCTTGCTGCCGTTGATCTGGTCCGAACCGTTCATCTTCGTAATCCGCGACTGGAAGTCCGAAAGGTTGAGCGAGACACTGTAGGTCAGCTCCCCGACGTGGTCCTTCCAACCCAGTTCAAGGTCGAAGCCCGTGGTCTTCATCGATCCGGCATTCGAGTTGGGGTTGCTGTAACCCATCGTATAGGGAATGTTTACCGAAAGAAGCATGTCCTTGGTCTGCTTCCAGTAGTAGTCGAAATTGGCCGTCAGACGGTCGTTGAAGAAGCCCAGGTCGACACCGATGTCGGTCGAGGTCGTGGTCTCCCAGGTAATGTCCTCGACGGCCAGTTCACGCTGTGCCGCAGTCTTGTCCGAGACCTTGTTGCCCTCCTGATCGTAGAAGATCGCGTCGCCGAAGGTCATCAGCGCCAGGTAGGGGAAGTAGTCGCTTCCGATACGCTCGTTACCGAGCATACCCCACGATCCGCGGATCTTCAGGAAACTCAGCCACGGATAGGCTCCCTCCATGAACGACTCGCGCGATACGACCCATCCGGCCGATACCGACGGGAAGGTTCCCCAACGGTACTTGCTGGCAAAACGCGACGATCCGTCGTGACGGACGTTGGCCTGGATCAGATAGCGGCCGTCATAGTCGTACATGACGCGTCCGAAGAACGAGTTCGAACCGTACTCCGTACCCGAACCCGAGTTGGTCATGAAGTCCTCCGAACCGACGTTCAGATAGGGATACTGCGTGAACTCGAAATGGTCGCGTCCGGCCGTCAGCGTCTCGCTCTTCATGATGTAACCCTCGTAACCGGCCATGATGTTGAGGTTGTGGTTCTCCTCACGGCCGAACGAACGCATGTAGTTGATGATGAACTGGCTGGTGACGTTCCAGTTGTCGTTGCGGGTCTCGCTCAGCGAGTTCGTACTCCAGATCGAACCCGAATCGAGGTAACCGCCGATCGTATTGGGATCGTCGGCCAGCGTATAGGCGATAGCCGGCTTGAAAGCCTTCGACTTCGTGTAGTTGATGAACGGAGCGACCACACCCTTCAGGCTCAAGCCCTCGATGGGACGGTACTCCAGCGAGGCACGGCCTCCGAGCTGCGTACTCCAGGCATAGTTCGTACCGCCCTCGGTGAGAAGTCCGTAGGGGTTTGCACCCGACTTACCCTCGGCAATGCGGCCGTCGTCCCACGTCGCCGCATAGACCGCCGGCATCTTGCGCATCATGTCGAACGGACTGAAGTTCGGCGTCGTGTTCTTCGCACGGCGGACATTGATGTCCAGGGTGGCAAGCAGCTTGTCCTGGACGATCGTAAAGTCGTTGTTCGCACGCAGCATGAAGCGCTGGAACTGGCGGTTGCCGTAGAGACCGTCCACATCGTCATACGACAGCGACGCCTGCGTCCGGACCCGCTCCGAACCGCCGCTGATCGAGAGGTTGTGGCTGTGTTTGAGCGCCGACGACTTCATGATCAGATCCGTCCAGTCGGTCATCGGGTAGTGGTTCGGATCCGTACGGTTGTACTCGATCCAGTTCTTGACCTGATCGGCCGAGAACTGCTGGAAGAATCCGGCAGCCGGGTTGTCGTTGTAGAGCATCTCGTTGTACATCTCCATGTAGCGGGTCATGCCGACCATCTCGGGCTGCATGGTCGGGAACTCCCACCCCACTTCACCGTTATAGGAGAGATGGATCTGCTCCTTGGCACCACGCTTGGTGGTGATCAGGATCACACCGGCGGCGGCCTTGGCTCCGTAGATCGACGCGGCGGCGGCATCCTTCAGCACCGACACGCTCTCCACATCGTTGGCATTCACGTAGTCGATGTCATCGCAGGGGCTTCCGTCGACGATGATCAGCGGGTTGTTGTCACCCATGGTGGTGATACCGCGGACCTTGATCGTACCCGACGAACCCGGGTTGCTGCCGTCACGCGTCACAAGCAGACCCGACATCGAACCCTGAAGGGCCGTCGAGAGGGTCGTGGTCTGACGAGCTGCGAGCTCATTGCCCTGGACTGCGGTAACCGAACCCGTGAGGTCCTTCTTCTTGACGGCACCGTAACCGATGACGACCACCTCGTCCATGAGGCCCGAAGCCTCCTTGAGGGTAACATTGAGTGAAGTTTCGCCGTTGTAGGTGCATTCGTAGGATTCGTATCCCACGTAGGAGAATACGAGTGTCGCACCCTTCCGAACATTGATCGTATAACGGCCATCGGGATTCGTGGCCGTACCGTTGCTGCCACCCTTTTCGAAGACGGTAACGCCGAGCAACGGCGCTCCATTCTCGTCACTGACGACTCCCGACACAGGCAAAACCTGTGCGGCTGCCAGGAACGGAACGGCACACAATGCGCAAAAGGCAAGAACCAGCCTGCGCACGAGCACTGTTGAGTAGAAATGTGTCATTTAAATTGGGATTAAATAGGTTAGTAAAACAGGTTCTTTTCCGAGTCATTCATTATTCAACCACCACCTGCGCGATTTTCAGCCATTGGCCGTCTGTCAGCAGCGAGCTGTCAACCGCCATTTCGAGTCCGATGGTCTTCTCCTTGCGCGTATCGACCAGACCCACGGCCCAGGTATAGCTTCCGCTGGCGACTCCGTCGAGATCGATCGGCGTCTGATAGTCGACCGGAGTACCCTTGATCCAGGTCGACAGATCGGTCCGGTAATCGGTAAAGACATAACGGGGTTCCAGCTTGTCGTCCAGCAGGGCAAAGGCCACCTTGTAACACTGGTTCCACTGTTGCAGGTTGGTCGGGCAATAGCCCCAACCGATGTTGTTCCAGCGGCTGCGGATCCGGATTCGGTCGTTCCGACGGACCTTTTCGGGGACCTGTATCTCGCTCGGGTAGAGCCGGTAACCGCCCTCGGCCACAAACCGCTTCACCAGATCGAAGGCCTGCGAGAACCAGGAGACCACTTCGTCGTTGATGCGGAGGTCCATCATGTTGACATGCGCCTGCTTCGAGGCCTCGAACTCCCCGCGCCGCACATCCTCGGAGTGTCCTTCGCGGTAGTTGCCGCTCGAATCGATCCAATAGCGATGGTGTGCGGCCGTGATCCAGCCCCCCTCCATGATGATCGGCAGGCGGAAATTCCATTTGCGGGCCGTCTCCTTCTCCCAGGTCTGGTAATAATCGTTCATTCCGAAGGCGTCGTGACGCAGGCAATAGCCCCGGTCGATGGCCATGTCGAGCAGCTGTTCGGTCTGGGGCGAGACATCTCCCCAGCTGTCGCGGTTGGCATCGGCCAGCAGACGGTGGTAATGGATCACCAGCGGAACCCGGGTGAAGGTCTCGGAGTAGAGGGATGTAATCCAGTCGAATACGGCGAGTTTATTGGCCGGATCCTTGTAGATCATGGCGTGCGACTCCCCCCACTTGCCCAATCCGAAGGCATCGATGAAATCCATCCGGTCGGGATCGTTGAAATCCTCGGCCAGGGCCCGGATGAAGGTTGCGTACTTCTCCTGGAAAACGGGATCGTCCGGATAGGGCGACTTGTGGCGACCGTTCTCCGAGGTGTAGTATTCGGCCCCGGCGTCGATGACGTAAAGCGGGGTATTCTGCCCCTGGTCCCGTCCGTCGACAACCACACGCAGCGCAATACGCATGTCGCGATCGCGCAACGTCTTGAAAAGACGCCAGATCCGGGAATTCGGATCCCGCCAGGCATAATGTCCCTCCTCGGGTTCGAGCGAGGACCAGCTCGTTCGCAGATAGGCCGTCGAGGCGTAGTCCGAAACCCGGACGAGGGTTCCGTCCGAGGTTTTCATCTCGTCGTAACCGACTTTCGTCCAGAAGTCGTCGTCCCAGTTGCGGCCCAGATACATCACCCATCCGTTGAGCGGATTGCGGAGCACTCGCACCGTATCGGCCTCGAAGCGGACAGTCCGGGGCTGCTTCGCCTGCGACGGAAGGGCCCACACCGTGAGTGCAAGCAGCAGAAAAACCGGAACTTTTTGATAGATCTTCATTGCAATGATTGATATTGGGTATTCGGGATGGATTCGTTACAACTTTTTTGATGGGTGCCACCGCCGCCAGACGGGGACAGTGGATAAAGACGAGGGTAGTTGGCCAAGAGACCCTGCCACGGTGAGAATCGACAACAAAAAAGCCCGGATACCGCTTCGACAGCATCCGTCAAACAATGAAAAAGCGAGGTTCCAGGTCATAAAGTTAGGTTGGGTTGCGGAAATGCCCGCCGATTCTGCAGTCACAAAGGTCCTTATTTTTATTTTTCACCGTTAGAACAAATCGGACAAGCTGTATTTCGATTCAGACAACTTGCGGGAATGTGGCAAATTTGTTCTATATTTGTGTGAAATCGGACAAATGATCGAGAATATGGCAAACAGAAAACTGATGCTGAGAGCAATTACAGGCATCCTGAGTCTGGTTCTGGCCGTCATGAGCGGAACCGGAACCGCCCAGACGGTCGGGCCCGACTTCCAACGGCTCGACGGTATTTTCGACCCTGTTTTCTCCGTCGTATCGGACCGCAACGGATACATCTGGGCGGGATCCACGCACGGACTGACCCGCTACGACTCACACGGAGCGGTAACGTATGTCCACGACCCGAACGACTCCACCTCCCTGTGTCACAATACGGTCAATGCCCTGTTGTGCCTCTCCCGGAACGGCGGGATCCTCGTGGGCACCAACCGGGGACTGTGCTGTTACGATCCCGTGCTCGACCACTTCCAGCGGATCGAGGCCTGCGGAACGAGACACATCCGGACCCTGCTCGAACACAACGACTCGCTGTGGGTCGGCTCCTCGTCGGGGCTGATGCTGCTGACCGGATACGACCGGGGATTCGGGAACTGCCGGGCCAAGGAGGTCCTCGCAGAACGGCACATCATGTGCAGCAGCGAGGCCGATGGAACGATCTATTTCGGAACCTACAACAAGATCTACCGCCGGACGGATAAAGGAGAGGTTCTCGAGGTCCCCATCCCGCTGCTGAACCGCTGGTACAGCAACCTGGTCTATGACATCATCCCGTCCCAGGAGATTCCGGGGACCCTGCTGCTGGGAACCGAGTACGGACTGGTCCGCTTCAACCCCGAGACGCACCAGACAAGGATGGAACTCGAAGACATCCCCGTCCGCTGTTTCATGCGCTGCAGCGACGGCAGCCTGTGGACGGGAACCGACAAGGGAATCTACGTCTTCGGGCCCGGCGGTCTCCGACAGCACCTCGTCCACGAGTCGGACAATGCCGCCTCGATTTCGGACAACGTCGTTTCGCGGATCCACGAGGACAACCGGGGCAACATCTGGGTGGCTACGGACCACGGGGTCTGCATGACCATGCAGAGCGGGTTCTACACCTTCGTCCATCTGCGATCGATCACCGGGAGCAACGAGGGCCTGGCCATCCGGACCATCTGCAAGGATCGTGAAGGAGCCCTCTGGCTGGGCGGCAAAAACGGTTTGATCCGGATCGGAGAGAAGGGTGCGACCTGGTTCAAATCCGACGTCGGGAGCCTCGACCAGAGAGTCTCCCACAACAAGGTCCGGAGCCTCTACGCCGACGAAATCGGGGTATGGATCGCCTCCGACGGCGGACTGGACCTCTACGACTACGCCTCGCACCGGTTCCGCCGGTTCACGATCACGGAACCGACCCGACGCTACAACTCGTCGTGGATGTACGGCATCTGCGAGGACGACCGCGGAAGGCTCTGGATCAGCACCTACGAGGGCGGAGTCTTCGTGGTCGACAAGCATCGCCTGCTGAGCAATCCCGGGCCAAGTTACTGTGCCGACCTGCATTTCAGCACCGCCAACCGCGGTTTCCCGAGCAACATCACCTCGAAGATCACCTTCAACAGCGGACTCTGCTTCGTAACGACCGACGAGGGGACGGTGACGATCCATACCGAAACAGGTGAGATACGCCCCATCCAGCTGCCCAAGGGTGTCAAGGCGCAGGCTCTCGACAGCCAAGGCGACCGCGTCTTCCTGGGAACCAACACGGGGCTTTATATCTGGCACGAGGATTCGATCCGCGAAATCCCCGGGCCCCGGTTGCCCGTATGGGTCGTTGCAGCCGACAAGGAGCGGGTCTGGGCCATCAGCGACGCCATCATCTCGGCCTATGACATCCGTTCGGGGGGGGGTATCGGACATCATAAGATCGGATCCAATCCGATGTTGAGCTGTCTGATCGACGGAGACCAGGTCTACGCCGGGACAACCGACGGCTACTATGCGATTTCGGGCAACGACTTCTCACTGAACAGCGAATCGCTCCGCACGCGCATCACCGGACTCAACATCAGCAACCACCGGATCGGCGTCGGAGAACGGATCGGACGGGAGATCCTGCTCACGAAAAACATCGACATCACCGAACGTCTGGTCCTGCCGCACAACCGCAACTCCTTCACGCTGGAGTTCTCCGACTTCGACTTTTCACTCTCGGAACACCGCTATGCCTACCGGCTCAAGGGTCTGAACGACGACTGGCAGATCACCGAAAACGGCAGCAACCACGCCACCTTCATCAATCTGCCCACCGGGTCCTACCTCTTCGAGGTGGGGTCGATCATGTCCGACGGTCAGATCCAGAGCGATCCAGCCCGGCTGCAAATCGAGATCCGGCCGCAATGGTACGCCGGTCCGACCGCCTGGATCGTCTATATATGCCTGTTCGTCACCCTGCTCACGGCCACCTATACGGCCATCCGCTCCCGCCGCCAGCTGGCCCTCGAACAGGCCGAACGGGACAAGGCCCTGAAGATGGTCAAGATGAAGTCAGACTTCCTGGCCAACCTCGCACACGAATTCAAGACCCCGCTCAGCATCATCCTGGGACATGTCGGGAAGCTCATTTCGGTCGAAGCCAACAGCCTCTACTGTCAGGAACTGGTCTCCATGCAGCGCAACGCCGAAAAGATGCACCTGCTGATCGACCGGATGGTGACCGACAACGAAACGGACAACGGCGCCCTGTTCATCCCGTCAGCCACCTCGATCGTCGAACTCACCCGGAAAGTCTACGACGAATTCGCGCCCCTGCTGGCCGAAAAGGGGATCAACAGCCGCTTCTACAGCGACAACATCCGTTATATCTTCATGCTCGACCGTGTGAAGATGGAGTCGGTCCTGAGCAACCTGCTGTCGAACGCCCTGAAGTTCACGCCCGCGGGCGGGAGCATCCTGGTCAGCGTCACCGTGGGCAGGGAGACCGGGGATCTGATCTATGCCGACATCACCGTGGAGGACTCCGGCGTCGGAATCCTTCCGGAAGAGATCCCGAACCTCTTCAACCAATACTACCGGGCCGCATCGAACCAGGAGATGAACAGCCACGGTTCGGGAATCGGGCTCTATCTGGTCAAGAGCATCGTCGAGATGCACAAGGGAACGGTCAGCGTCGAGTCCACCCCCGGCAAGGGAAGCCGTTTCACCGTGCGGCTCTCGACCATGAAGGCCGACTCCTTCATCATGCAGGACGAGACGCAGAACGAGGATGTCTCACTCTACAGCCTCTCGAAGGTGTGGAACCACGAACGAAAGCCCATCATCCTGCTGGTCGAGGACAACCGGGACATCCGGGACTTCATCACCGCCTCGCTGGGCGACGACTATACGTTCGTCTGTGCCGAAAACGGGAAACAGGGGCTCGAACTCCTGGCCGGGAACAAGATCGACCTGGTCATCACCGACATCATGATGCCCGTGATGGACGGTTTGCAGATGAGCCGCCGGATCCGCCGCTCGATGGCCACAACCTTCCTGCCGATCATCATCCTCACGGGCAAGAACGGTCCGAACGTCGAGCTGGAGTCCTACGAATTCGCCGATGCGTTCATCCCCAAGCCCTTCAGCCTGAAATACCTGAACAGCCGGATCATCCTGCTGCTCATCAAACACGAACAGTATCTCGAAAAGATCCGCCAGGAGCAGATGATGACCGCCCGGGTCGAGGAGGTCCGCAATCCCGACGAGGTATTCCTGCAGGAGATCACCGAAATCATCAACGCCCATATCGACGACCCGGAATTCTCGGCGGCAAGGCTCTTCGAGTTAAGCCACTACTCGTCGAAACAGATCTACCGGAAAATCAAACAGTTGAACGGTCTTGGCGTCGTGGAGTTCATCCGGGAGGTGCGGCTGCGCAAGGCGGCACTCTACCTCAAGCAGAACAAGCTGACCGTCACCGAGGTGATGTACCTGGTGGGATTCACCACCCCCTCCTACTTCAGCAAGTGTTTCAAGGCGCGGTTCGGAGTCACACCTTCGGAGTACGCCGCCTCGGAAGAGAAATAGCCGACAAAAGGCGGAAGCCGGAGGAAATCCGCGCGGTCCCGGCAGGCTGAGCGGAGAGGCCCGGAGACAAACAGCCCCGGCGGTCCGAAGACCGTCGGGGCTGCATCATGACGATTGGACATGAATCCCTATCGGAGCGTCACCGTAGCCTGGAGCGGCCGGTCGGCGGAGTTGCTGCCTACGCTGATGACGAAATCACCCGGTTCGACCACGAACTTCCCGGCCGCAACGTCGTAATAGCCGAAGGCTTCGTCCGCCAGTTCAAGTTCCACATGCACGCGCTTGCCGCGGGGAATCTCCACCTTTGCATAGTGTTTGAGCTCCTTCTCCGGACGGGGAACCGAGGCCTCGCAGTCGGAGACATAGACCTGGGCGACCTCACGTCCGTCGACCTTGCCGGTGTTGGCAATGTCGAATCCGATCCGGACGCGATTTCCGCCAAGCGGCTCGACCGTCAGATCCGAATAGGCGAAGGTCGTATAACTCAAACCGTATCCGAACGGATAGCGGGGAGCCACACCGTTGCGGTCATAGCCCCGGTATCCGACAAAGACACCCTCCGTATAGGTCACCCGCTTGTGTGCAACGTCCCGCCGGTCATAATAGGAGTTGAAGACCGGATTGTCCTCCCAGCTCTGCTCCATCGATACCGGCAGGCGGCCGCTCGGACATACCTTGCCGGTCAGCACCTCGGCCACGGCACGTCCTCCCTCCTGTCCGGGATACCAGGCCATGAGAATCGCGGCGACACGATCCCCCCAACCGCGGAAATCAACGGCTCCGCCGGCGTGCAGGACCATGATCGTCCGGGGATTCAGCCCGGTGAGGAGTTCCAGATCGGCCGTCTGCGAGCCGGGGAGTTCGAACGGACGGTCGAAGCCCTCGCCTTCGAGATCGGCATTGAACCCGCCGCAATAGACGATTGCCGAGGCATTGGCGGCGGCATCACGCAGCACATCCTCACGCCGGAGTCCCAGTTCGAGCTGCGCCCGGGCCTCACCGGCCGCCTCGAAAAACTCAAAGCGGAAATGATAGAGCGAATCCTTCTCGACCTGGAGGAAGGCAGTTTTCGACGAAAGGGCATGACGCGACCAGTGTCCGTCGAGCTGCCGGCCGTTGACAAAGAGCCGGTAACCGTCGTCTCCCGACATCACGGCCCGCAGGACACCCGCCTCCGAAGCCTTGTAGAATCCCTCCCAGGCTACCGCGTAACCATCGTCAGGCATATCTTCGAACGGAGCGCCATACCCCCAGCTGCCGCAGACGGAGGGTTCGATCCGGGTATGGAGCGGTTCGCCTTCGGGTTCCAGTCCCAGGTAATATTCAGCCCGGTAGCCGCTCTGCCCGGAGGCCGAGCAGGCCGACAGCGAATCGGGCCATACGACAGCGTCGATGGAAGCGTAGAGCCGATCCTCGGAGAGCAGTTCCACGTTTTCCGCTCCGGCCGTCTGTTTCAGACCTTCGTAGACCGATACGGTTCCGAACGGCGTCACCGCACCGCTTCCACCTCCGTGCGGGACCTCTTCGGCATTGGGCCCGAGGACCAGGATACGTCCTTTCCCGCCTTTTTTGCGAAGCGGCAGCAGGTCCCCGTCATTCTTCAGCAGAACAAGACCCTCCCGTGCGATGTCGAGTGCGGTCTGCACCGATTCGGGGTTATCTTCGGTGACCTTGTTCGACGCGGCCGGACCGTCGAGGAGTCCGAAGGCCGAAAGGGTCTGCAGAATATGGCATACCTTCTCATCCAATTCCCGTTCGTGGATCACGCCGCTCTCCAGCAGCGGGAGGATCCCCTCCTCGTTGAAATACCAACCCTTAGGCATCTCGAGGTCCAGTCCGCCGTGAACGATTCCGGCGGTCGAGTAGGTCGAAGTCCAGTCCGACATCACGATTCCCTCGAAGCCCCACTGTTTCCGCAGCACATCGACATTGAGCCAGCGGTTTTCCGAAGCATGCACGCCCCAGATGAGGTTATAGCTGTCCATAACCGACCCGACACCGGCCAACTGCACAGCCTTGCGGAAGGCCGGGAAGTAGATCTCCTGCATCGTCCGCTCGTCGGCATCGGAGCTGGCGTTGTGGCGGCTCCACTCCTGGTTGTTGAGGGCAAAGTGCTTGATCGTAGCCATGACACCGCGCTCCTGCAAGCCGAGGACATATCCTACGGCAGTTTCGGAGGTGAGGTAGGGATCCTCGCCGAAATATTCGAAATTACGGCCACACAACGGACTTCGGCAGATATTCACACCGGGTCCCAGCAGGATGCTGATTCCGCGAGCACGGCAATCCCGTGCCAGGGAGCGTCCGAGTTCGAGGGCCAGATCGCGGTTCCACGTCGCGGCGGTCATCATGCCGCAGGGATAGAGCGTGCTCCGGGTGTTGTTACGCACACCCTGGGGGCCGTCGGCCATGCGGATCTGCGGAATACCCAGGCGATCAACGGCCCGGATGTAGAACGACCGGAGGCCCGAAATGTAAGCGATTTTTTCCGAGAGGGTCATCCGGGAGACCAGTTCGGCGGCACGCTGGCGGTCCTGTTCCCGGATTTCGACTTTCCGGGGTGCATTCGAGGGCGTGTAGCCGCACTCCGCGGCACTTTGTCCCGACACGTTCCCGGCCGACACGAGCAGCGCCGTCGTGGCGAGGGCAAGAAGGAGGTAACGGTTCTTCATAAAACGATAAAAAGGTATTGAATGGGTTTTGCGTTTTTGGACGGGATAAAGGTAGTCAAACCGTCGGCGGGACGTTGTCATGAATCGGACAATCACTATCTCGATTCCGCCAAAGGGGGCCCGGGAGACATCTCAGAGCCCGAACAGGCCATTCCGGGTATTGCCGAGACAAGAAAACGGGAGGATG
>CALUIG010000010.1 GCA_944320625.1 uncultured Alistipes sp. | reverse complement strand
AACTTACGCTGCACGGCTGGATGAATATCTGGCCCGCTCACACCGGCAGCCCGAAGGGGTGGCCGAGGTCGGGCTGACAGCCTCTGAACGCATTGCCCCTCCCTAAAACAGGAACGATCCCCGGAACGTGGAACCCGCAGAAGCACCTCCCTGCGGCTTCCTCGTTCCCATGACCGAAACTCACGGCCCGGAATCCCCCTCTCCCCTCTCTCCGAAACCTCAGGGCTTCTCCCTGCGCTCCGAGGTGCCGTCCCGTGTCTCAAGAAGCCGCTCCGCAACCTTCCGCGCTACAAGCGATTGCCCCGCAGCATCCATGTGGACCCCGTCCCGCGTGTAGTACCGGAAAATCGATTGCAGCGGATGGTATATGTCGACAACCTCCCATCCGCAATCCCGGGCAATGGCCGAAAGCCGGGGTACCAAGACCCCCAAACGGGTATTACCCCCTTCGTATTTCTCCCCGGCCAGCCCCTCTTCCATCGGAGGCGGCGTCACAAAAATCAACCGCGATCCCTGCCGACGAACAACCTCGGAACCACCAATCCGCTCCAGCAACTCCCGGAAATGACCCGGTACGCAATCCTGATCTCCCGAAAAAACCGCCTTCGCATCGTTGGTCCCCAAACATAACACCACCGCATCGCACCCCCGCGCTCCAAAATAACCCTCGGCTTCCCGAAGAACCGGTTCCAAACTCCGCAACGCATTCAACTCCCGATCCCCGTTGTTGTCGAACCCGATCGTACGACCGCTCCGGGAATTGTTGTGGATCTCCGCGCCCGGCAACTCCCGACCCAACTGGAATACCCAGCCGTCGCCCTTCTCGCCGTTCGAATCGCCGATCGCCCAGATCCGTAACGGACTCCCGCCTCCCAAGGGCCGGACCGGCAACAGCGACAGCGCCTGCCGCAACTGCTCGTGCCCTCCCTCGAACAACGTCAGCGTGATCCCCCCGTAACTCCGCCTCAGATGAACCCGCCGCCCGAACAGATCCCCAACCGAATCCCGGGAAAAACCCCGACGTGACGTCACCAGTCGCAACGCCTCCCGATCCGAGACCGTGGCCGATGATCCCCCAGCCGCCCGGACCAACCGGTTGTAGGGATCGATCGCCTGCGTGATCGGTACAGATCCCCGATACCCGTCGTGGATCCCCTCGTAAATAGACAGGCGGGATCCTTCCCGAAGTTCCCCGGGAAGACTCATGTGCAACGGAGAACGCCGCCGAAGCTCCGCCGTGTCAACCCCGTCTCCCTGCGGCGCAACTCCCCGAAGATCCCCCGCATACCGCTGCCCCCGGCCAAGGGACTCCTCGTACCATAACCCCAAATCGGAAATGGGTGCCCACGCCGAAAAACTCCGTACGGGATATTGCAGCTTCATGTAGGCCAGCAGCGTCGCGTAGCCACCGCCCGAGACCCCTATCACATGAACCTCGTCCGGATCCGTATTCCCGTGCTCAACCCCGTAGCGAACCGCATCCTCCAGATCCGAAATCACCAAAGCACTCCCACAGGCCTCCGGATTGTTGTTCGGACCCCGAAAATCGGGATGAATGTAGTTCCAATTCCGGGCCTTCGCCTCCGCAGCCAGCGGATCCGACTGCGTGTAATTCCCGCTCCAGGTGTGCAAACTCACTACAAGTGGCTGGCGGCGTGATCCCGTCGCCAGCCGAAAATAGGCCCGCTGGATCTTCCCGTCCGCCGATGAGGGGATCTCGACCCGTTCAAATCCGAACCACTCTCCCCGGGTCGGATCGTCCCACTCCGGGGGTGTCGGGGCGGTGCCGGCGGCCGCAGGGGCTGGGGTAGGGGAGGTGGTGGAGGTCGCCGGGGCGATGGTGCTTGTCGCCGGGGCGGCTGTTGTGGCGGTGGTGCCGGTTGTCGCCGGGGCGGCTGTGGTGGCGGTGGTGCTTGTCGCCGGGGTCCGGTCCGTCCGGAACAGAAGAACCGGAATCCCCGAGGTGTTGTAGAGATTCCCCCGACTCCAGTTCCGGAATCCGTAACGAACCGCAATCGGCTGCGATACCGCCGGAGAAATTACCCGGACTCCGGTCCGATCTGCCGTGAGCCGTGCCTCGGCCGCATGGAAGACCGAGTCCGCTCCGCATACCTCGAACCCCGTCAGAGTCCCTTCTGCCCGTAATCCGTAGGGCGCGTGGTCGAAGGTCAGTTCCACGCTCCCGTCCCGGTCGAAACGGGCGGCCCGGTAGGTCGGTGACCGTGCCTCGATCCCGCCGATCCGATAGTCGTTCGTCAGGGCCAACAGCCCCAGACGCTGTCCGATCTCCCGTTTGCGCGGCGGGTGGATCGTCAGGGAATCCCCCAGATCCAGCGTCCCGACAATCCCGCTGTGCGGAATCAAATCCACGGCCCGGTGCTGGGCCTCGACCAGAAGCGGACGATCGATCCCCTGCGGGTCGTCGTAACGGTAGGGTGCCAACTCCACATAGTAGAACGGCATCTGCAAATTGCCCCAGCCCGCCCGCCAGGAACGGACCATCTCCGCCATGAGCTTGTCGTAGATCCGGTAGTCGGCCCGGTTCCCCTCGCCCTGGTACCAGAGAAATCCCCGCGCCGTATAGCGTTCAAGCGGATGGATCATCCCGTTGTAGAGTGCCGACGGTATCTTCTGCTTCATCATGCCGGGACGCGCCCGGAAACGGACTCCTTCCTCCTGTTCCAGTTGCTGCAGCGTCGCCTCCGGGATCCAGGCCTCGATGGAGGAGGCTCCCCAGTTCGCCGAAATCAACCCAACGGGTATTTGCAGCGCATCGCTCAGCGTCCGACCAAAATGGTAGGCTATGGCACTGAAGGCACTGATTCGCCTCCAGTCGGGCCGTGCCCAGTTCCCCGGACACGCCTCCTGGGGCTCCGATGCCGAGACATTCCCCATCTGGAAAAGCCGGAGCGAGGGGTAACGCCCCGATTCGAGCAGCGTTTCGAGCGACCCCTCGGTGTACTCGCCCCGCTCCCCGTGCAGCGTGAGCGCCATGTTCGACTGTCCCGAACAGATCCATACCTCTCCGATCATGACGTCTTCCAGCGTGGTCCTTTCGCCGTCGTCGATCTCGATCCGGTACGGTCCGCCCGCCCCCGGGGTCGAAACCTGCACCTGCCAGCGCCCCGACGAGTCGGCCGACGTGCGGAGCCAATCCCCGCTCCAGGAGGCGCGCAGACGTACCCGGGTTCCCGGGGAGGTCTCGCCCCACAGGTTGACTACGGTGTCGCGCTGCAGAACCATGTGATCCCCGATCAGCGACGGTAGTTTGACTTTGGCACTCAGCGGATGGAATCCCGCGGCCAACAGAAACAGAATCAGCAATTTTTTCATGAAAGGACACTCTTTTCCCTTGTAGGACACGGTTTCCCGGCCAAGTTACCAAACGATTCCCGATTAATTGCACGAAAAAAAATAATCGCTGCAAAGTGCCCGCAAATGGCATTTTTTCCACTTTTATTTTTATATCTTTGGCGGAGGAGAGACCCTTTTGACCCTTCACGACAGATGATACGGGCGGACGGATGACAACCGAACCGTCTCTTGCCAAGCCCTTTTGTCTCTTCGTCCCGGAAAAAATGAATGATGATAAGATCAAGGTACGGTAACTGACATGGACTACTCGAAACGAAATATTTCGAAGGAGACTCTGACGTTGTTGTTCGACCGCTATTTTTCCCGCCTGACGGCATTCGCCCGGGTCATTACCCGGTCCGATGCGCTGGCCGAAGAGGCTGTGCTGGATGTCTTTCTCAAACTCTGGCAACGGGACAATTTCCAGAAAATCGACCGGCTGGATACCTATCTTTTCGTCGCCGTGCGCAATGCCGCCGTCAACAAACTCCGGGATTTCAAGCGCTTCCGTTTCGAAATGATCGACGGGGCCGATATTCCCCTGGCCCGTTACGACGCCCCTCGCGGTGACGACCTGCTCGTGGAGAGCGACATGATGGCCGCCCTCGAAAAGGCGGTCGACAAACTTCCCGCCCGCTGCAAGATCGTCTTCCGGCTCATGCGCGAAGAGAGGCTCGGTCGTGCCGAAACGGCCAAAATCCTCGGCGTTTCGGTCAAAACCGTGGACAACCAGCTCGCCATCGCCATCCGGAAAATCGCAGAAGAGTTGCAGATCGACCTCGCGGATCCCCGCAAATCGAAGATTTTCCTCTCCCTGCTGCTTCCGCTCTGACCCTCCGATGTAAAAAAATGCGGATCCTTTTGGGGAAATCCGGAGCGGTCCGTGTCCTATGGATGAAAACTCGCTTGAAACCCGATGAAAGGATTGCAACATATCATCGCCCGGTGGCTGACTTGTGCGGCATCTTCGCGTGACCGGAACCGGATTCACGACTGGAAACGCCTCGACGGACGCAACCGGGAATGGCTCGATACCTTCGGCGCGTGGTGGAACAATCCGCAGCCAAAGCCCGAGAATCCCCGGCTGGAGGCCGTCCGGGCCCGCCTGACCGAACGCCTCGACGAGCGGATCCCGACCGATAAGCATCTTTTGCGTACCCTCTTCCGGGGCGTCGCGGCTGCCGCCATCCTCGTATTCGTATCGTGGGCCTCCGTGCAGATCGCGGACCTCTCCGGCTACTTCGACTCCGGGAAACAGATGGCCGTCTCGACCCGGGCCGGGCAGCAGAGCTGTGTGGAACTTCCCGACGGAAGCCTCGTGTGGCTCAACTCCGAATCCCGGATCGAATACCGCTCCGACAGGCAGGCCCGCTACGCCTCGCTCGTCGGCGAAGCCTGTTTCGATGTCGAATCGGATCGGCAGCACCCCTTCTTCGTTGAGGTCGGGAATGCCAGGATCCGGGTCGTCGGTACCAAGTTCAATGTCCGGCACTATGCCGAAACCGGACGGATCGTCACCTCCCTGCTCTCGGGGCATATCGTCATGAGAGTCCCCGAATTCGACGGCGAAATCGACCTGCTGCCCGGCGAAAAGGTCGTTTACAGCGAACGCGACGGCACCTTCACAAAGGCGCATCTCAATACCAACAACGACATCCTCTGGCAGAACGGAATCCTGATCTTCGAAAACGAACCGTTTGCGCTCCTGGTCCGGACCCTCGAACGCTATTATGACGTCGAGGTCATTTACGACGAAGCCGACTTCGATCAGATCCACTTCACCGGTTCCATCAACAACCTGAGCATATACAAGGTTCTGGAGTTCATCGATCTGACCATTCCGATCCGCTACTCGATCGAAAACAAAACCATTCGTCTGGAACTCGACAAGCCCCTGTTCCGGAAAAAATACCGACATTGAAACTTCGTACGAACTACTGATAACAACCTGAAAAACTACGGCCTATGAACACACTCTCCCGCGCTCCGGCCCTCTGAGCCACATCCCCGTATTATCTTGGATCCGTTGAGGTGACACGCCCCGAATGCGTGTTGCCAGGACCTTCTCAACCCTTGAAAAAATGAACCTAAGCCTTCAAGTATGAACCCAAAACTACTGACTTCCAATTCCGTCGGTATCTGTCGCAGCCTGTTGAAGCGCACCTTTGCGCTTCTGCTCGCCATGCTTCTCTGCGGCAACGTCTTCGCTGCAGGGCAGAACGACGATGAGCGGATCACGCTCCGTGTCCGTAACCTCTCGATCCCCGAGATCTTCAAGCGCATCGAGCAGGATTACGATTACCGTTTCTTCTACCGCGACGAGCAGCTCCGCGGTCTGGGCCGTCGCTCCATCCAGGTGAGGAACGCCTCGCTGGAGAGTGTCATGGACCGGCTCCTGCTCGGAACTTCGCTGACCTACAAGATCGACAGCCGGCACATCGTCCTCTATTCCCGGCCTCAGGACCCCGCCGCACAGAATCCCGACGGCACGATCTCCGTGATCGGACGTGTCACCAATACCGCGGGCTCGGCTCTCGCCGGGGTGACGGTCATCGTCGCCCAGAACCCCGCAAAGGGTACGATCACCGGAACCGACGGTACCTATCGCATCGACAATATCCAGCCGCAGCACTCGCTGAAATTCTCGTTCATCGGCATGAAAAGCGTCGAAGTCCCGGTTGCCGGGCGTACGGCGGTTGATGTCGCCCTCGAGGACAGTTCGATCGGAATCGACGACGTGGTGGTCGTCGGATACGGAACGATGCGCAAATCCGACCTGACCGGATCCATCGTTTCGGCCGACATCGACGCCTTCCGCGAAGCTCCGAACGTCTCGATCGTGCAGTCGCTGCAGGGCTCCGTACCCGGACTGAATGTCGGGCAGGTGACCTCCGCCGGAGCCAATCCCAGCATCACCGTACGCGGCCAGAACACCTTCGACGGCGGAAATACCGCGCCGCTCCTGGTCGTCGACGGCATCATCTACAAGGGAAACCTCGTCGATCTGAACCCCGCGGACATCAAGTCGATCGATGTCCTGAAGGATGCCAGCTCCGCCTCCGTCTACGGATCGCGGGCCGCCAACGGCGTGATCATCATCACGACGATGTCCGGGGCCAGCGAACCGAGCAAACCCGTCATCACCTATTCGGCCTCCTACTCGGTCCAGACTCCCGCACACCGGCTCGAACCGCTCAATCGGGAACAGTTCCTGCGCCGGGTCCGCGACGCCCTCTGGGACAAGGCCTATCTGGCCCCCGACTACACGCAGTACAACCCCGATTTCGACATCACCTCGGCCTGGATCGCTCCGGCGAACATCAAGGGTTTCGAAAACGGAACCGACTTCGACTGGTGGGATGCCGCCACGCAGACCGGGCATATTCAGACCCACAACCTCAGCATCCGGGGCGCAACGGACCGGACCTCTTACTTCATCTCGTCCGGATATACCGATCAGTTGGGTTACATCATGAACGACAAGTACAAGCGCTGGACCGGACGTATCAATCTCGAAAACAAGATCCTTTCGTGGTTCAAGGTCGGGGTGCAGAGCATGGTGGCATCGGGCAATTACAGCGGACAGACCCCGGCCATGGGCGACATCATGCGCATGAGCCCGCTGACCGTACCCCGGGACGAAACGGGGGATCTGATCCGGCAGCCCATGGACCAGAATGTGCCCAACCCGTTCGAACCGACCGAGATCGACGACCTGAACAAGGAGCTCAACCTGATGGGAACGGTCTATGCCGTGGTCGACATCCCCTATGTGAAGGGACTCTCCTATCGGGTGAACTACTCGCACGACTATCGGATTACGCGTCGCTATACCAGCGATCCGAACGGAAGCAACTACATGGGTGAGGCCAGCAAGTACAACGCTACGGCGCACGACTGGACCATTGACAATATCCTGACCTACGAGCGGACCTTCAACGACGTGCATAGCGTCAATGTCACGCTGCTTGCCGGTCGTGAGGAGAACGAATACGAGAATACGAACGCCACGGCAAGCGACTTCTCGAACCTCGATCTGGGTTACAACAAACTCGGCGTGGCGACGACTCAGAAGGTCTCTTCAAGCGCCTGGGACGAGAGCAGCCTCTACTACATGGCACGAGCACACTACGGTTACAAGGGCCGTTATCTGGGGACGTTCACCATCCGCCGCGACGGCTTCTCGGGCTTCTCGAAAAAGAACAAGTTCGGCGTATTCCCCTCGGCGGCCGTCGCCTGGGTCGTCAGCTCGGAGAACTTCATGAAGAACAAACCGCTGTCGATCGAGTTCCTCAAGCTGCGCGCCTCGTACGGTATGACCGGTAACCGGACGCTGGGACGTTACGGTACGCTGGCTCAGGTGTCGGCAACTCCTTCCTACATTTATGGCGACAACAATTCCCCGTCGATCGGCCAGTACATCTCCTCGATGGCCAACGAGGACCTGAAGTGGGAAACGACTCTCGGACTCAACCTCGGTCTGGACTTCAGCATCCTGAAGGGCCGGATCAGCGGAAACTTCGAATACTACAACACCAATACCAGCAACATCCTCTACAGCATCAACATCCCGCAGATGACCGGCTTTGCGAGCATCAAGAGCAACATCGGCAAGATCCACAACCATGGTTTCGAGTTCTCGATCAACTCCCGGAACATCCAGACCAAGGACTTCTCCTGGGACATGACGCTCAACTTCTCGCTCAATCGCAACCGGATCGTCTCGATCCTCGGGCCCCAGAACGATGTAGACGGGGATGGACGCGAGGATGACCTGGTCTCCAGTTCGCTCTTCATCGATCAGCCGCTCGGCTCGATCTACTACTACAACATCCTGGGTATCTACCAGCTCGATGACGACGATATTCCGGCCGGATACCGCCCCGGTCAGTACCGCGTGGAGGACATCGACGGAAGCGACACCATCACGCCCGACGGCGACCGGAAGATTATCGGATACTCGGATCCCAGCTACCGCTTCAGTATTGCCAATACGTTCTCCTACAAGAACTTCACCCTGCGGGTCTTCATCAACTCGATCCAGGGCGGCAAGAACCGGTATATGGCGGCCAACACCCCGGATGTGGGCTACAACGACGCGGCCACGAACTGCAATGCGTTTGCCTACGACTACTGGACGCCGGCCAATCCCGATGCCGAGTATGCCCAGCTCTATTACGCTACGCCGACCGTGACTACGGTTTACCGTCAGCGGAGCTTCGTACGTCTGCAGGACGTTTCGCTCTCCTACCGTTTCAACCGGGAGCTCCTGAGCAAGATCGGACTGCGGGATCTGAAACTCTATGTCAGCGGCAAGAACCTCTATACCTGGACCGACTGGCAGGGCTGGGATCCCGAAACCGGACAGGGACTCACGCTCAATGGCCGCCCCGTCTTGCGGAGCTGGACGTTCGGCGTCGAAATCGGATTCTAATACGCTTTAACCTGCAAAAATTCCATGACCATGAATATGAACAGACTGATTCGTTCCGTCATCGTTGCATCATCGTCATTTTTGATGCTGATCTCGTGCAACGAGGGTTTGATTCTCGAGGAGGTGCCGCTCGATTTCTACAGCCCCGAGAACTCCTATACCCGCCCCGAACATTACGAAGCGGCCATCACCTACATATACGACAAGACGAGGAATGTCTTCTACAACAACGACGACAAGAAGGGTTTTGCCTTGATGTCGGGCTCGGACTATCTGCGCGATGCGCGTAATGACGGGAGCTTCAGCATGGGCGACTACCGTCTTCTTACGCCCAGCTCCGTGCAGCCGGACTACTGGTGGCGTCAGCTCTACGGAATCATCTCGGCCTCGAATGTCATCATCGACCGGATCGGAAATGCGGAATACACCGATGAGACGGCCCGGACCCGGATGATTGCCGAAGCCCGTTTCTTCCGCGGTTTCTCCTATCGGGCTCTGGCCTGTCTCTTCGGGGGCGTTCCGCTGATCGTGCACGAGGTGACGACCCCGCGGCGCGACTTCGTGCGGGCCTCGCGGGAGGAGACCTTCCAGCAGGCGGCCAATGACCTGCGCTTTGCGGCCGAAAACCTGCCCGAGAAAAAGGATGTGGCGGCCGTCGGACGGCTCAACCGTTCCGCAGGCTATCACTTCCTGGCCGAGGTTTATCTGGCCCTGGAGAAATACGACAGTGCGGCCATGGCTGCCAGCATCGTGATCGAAGACCCGGCCTTCGGACTCGTGAAGACTCGCTTCGGAAACCGGAAGAATGACCCGGGAAATCCCTGGTGGGATCTGTTCCAGATGGGCAATCAGAACCTGGCCGAGAATACCGAGGCCATTTGGGTGGCCCAGATCGAACCCGACGACGGACGTCTGGGTGTCGGAAACTACAAGATCGAACGGATCTGCGGCTGCGTCTATTGGCAGCTCAAGGACCCCGACGGAGTCGACGGATTCATCGGCCCGACCACCCAGAACGGAGGACGCGGAGCCGGATACCTCGGCCCGACAACCTACTGGGTCGACGAACTCTGGCGCAGCGACTGGGACAACGACCAGCGCAACCAGGAGCCGAACATGATTCGGGACTTCGTGTATGACAATCCCAATTCGAAATATTACGGCATGAAGGTCAGCGAGAACAAGGGAACCAACTACGATACGAAGTATTACTGCTATCCGTTCCAGTCGAAGATCTCCCAGCGCGGGGACCATCCCTCCTATCTGTACGCCAGCGAGGAGGACATGAAGATCGGACTGCTGACCTCGTCGGCCATGAAGACCTATCACGACCAGTATTTCGCACGCCTGGCCGAGACCTATCTGATCCGTGCGGAGGCCTATTTCTGGGACGGTTATCCGGACAAGGCCGCCGCTGACATCAACGAAGTCCGGCAGCGGGTCGGCGCCCATCTGATTTCGGCCGGGGACGTGACGATCGACTACATCCTCGACGAGCGTCTGCGCGAACTGTCGTTCGAGGAGCCCCGTATCCTGACACTCGGACGTCTCGGACTGGTCTACGACCGGGTAAGCCGTTACAACGACTACATCGAGGGCCAGACCATCTCCGAATACAACAACCTCTATCCGATTCCGTACAGCGAGATCGAACGCAATACGGAGGCGGTCCTCGAACAGAATCCCGGCTACGAATGATGAAGAGGGCGCGTTCATATCGGGTATTGCATCCCGTGGCACTGTCGTTCGCCGTGCTGTGGCTGCTGGCCGCGGCACCGGCGCCCGACGTGCGCCGGATCGATCTCGGCGGAACCTGGAAATTCGCTCCCGAATACCCCGGCGAAAGGGTGGACGGGGCGTGGTCCGCACCGGAGTTCGACGACACCGCGTGGCGTGATCTCCGCGCCGGAGAGGGCTGGAAACAGCAGGGCGTCGAACATGCCGGATTCGGCTGGTACCGCAAGTGGATCGAGATCCCGGACGACTGTCGGGGAATTCCCCTCACGTTGTCCTTCGGGGAGATCTGCTACGATGACGACGTCTTCTTCAACGGTGTCCGGATCGGCGGGCTGCACGGTCCCTACAAGTACCGCAATCTGATTCCCCGGGTCTATGCGGTTCCCGATTCGCTGATCCGTTTCGGCGGGCGGAACGTCGTGGCCGTCAGAGCGTGGGGAATGCTCGGCGAAGGGGTCGAGGGCGACCGTTTCGGATTGGCCGGAGGCCCGTTCGAAGCGTGTTTCGATCCGTTGCAGCTGCTCCTCCGCCGCACCGATCGGCCCGGGGCCGAGGCTTGTGCCCCGTCGTTGTTCGACCTGAGCGACGCACAGCGGGGAATGACCTTCGAGGTGCTTCAGCACTTCGCTCCGCAGTGGGGAACGGAACGCGGAGTCACGGCCTCGTACCGGCTGACCGATTTCTACGATACGGAACTTCTGTGCGGCGAAACCTCCGTGCGGCAGTCGAAGGGGGATATTCCCCGGATTGCGATTCCCGTCGGACGGGAAACGGCCCGGAGGATCTATCTCGCCGGACGTTTCCGGGTCGAAACCCGGCTCTTCGACCGGCAGCGCCGTTTGCTGGCGGAACGGGTCGATACGGTCGACCGTCTGTCGTTTGCCGCCCGTGATGCGTCGTCCCTGCCGGACCGGTATGCCGGTGTGGTTCACGAGACTCCCTACGGACGCCTGCGGCTCGTCGACGAGATCGACTGCACGACGGACATGGCCGCCGATCCGCATCCCTACATGCAGAGCGGATTCGATCCCCGGCAACAGTACTGTACGCCGGGATCGCCCGTCGAGATGAATTTCCCGGAGATCCTCGGCCGGAAGGCCCGTGAGAGCGGGTACGGCTGGTTCGCCTACCGGATCGGGCGGGGAAGGCTCAAGCCTCATACCTGCTATCTGGTGCGTATCGAGTATCCCGAAGACAAGCCCCGTTACTGTCCGATCGAGATCCAGACCGGAGAGAACTATCAGAACGTGGCCTGGAAAAGCGGCATCTCGGACGACAATCCCTACGACAACTGGCCGTTGAGCGGCAAGTGGTGCTGGTTCGACACGATTGTGACGCTGGATGATGAGACGGCGGGAACGTCCGGAGCCAACGGGGCTTCGTCGCTCCACGGCTTCTGGATCTACGTGATGAACAAATACAATCCGCCGGCCTATTTCCCCCTGTTCAAGGGAGGCCCGGCCGTCGCCCGGATCCGTCTTTATGAACTGGGAGAGGAGCATGCGCCCCGGATCCGCTATCCGGAAGATGCTCCGGGCCGGACCCTGATGCTCGACTGGGAGCGTCAGCCCCTGGCCGATCCCTGCGACGTGGTCGCCTATGGCCGGCAGATGGGGTACAATGCCGTTGCTCCGGTGGTGATGAAGTGGGCCATGATGAATTATGCCGAACCGATCCCGGGCTATGAATCCTACAACGACGATGCACGGGGCTATTGGGACAAACTGGTGACACCGGCCGGGGAGATGCCGCGGGCCGCCGTCCCGGGGCGTAAAAGCATTCATGCCCGTTATCTCGAAGCGACCGCCCGGGTTGGAATGGGCTATCTCCCCCGCATCGAGTACGGAGGGTCGGAGCTGCTGCCCGCCGCGGCCCGCGCGGTCGACGGCGAGGGCAATCCGGCCAAACCCAATCGCTTTGCGGCCTGGTGCGGCGATCTGCTCCATCCGGCGACGTACGACGATTTCTCCCGGCTGCTCGATTCGCTGATCGGCAGGCACGCGGCGCAATATCCCCAACTGCGCGGGATTTTGTGGCGGATCCGCAGCGACCGCATGCCGATTGCCTACGGACGGGAGGATATTGCACGCTTCGCGGCGGAGACCGGTATCTGCCCGCCTGCAAATGCCTCCGACCGGGAACTGGCCCGCTGGGCTTCGCAAGGCCCCGCCGCCGATGCCTATACCGACTGGTGGCACGCCAAACGGGCGGAATTCCAGGGCCGGATCGCCCGTCGGCTCGCCGGGTATCGGCGTGATCTGAAGTTGTGGTTCTATAATTGGGACAACGACAAGTTCTCGCTGGGCATGCACGACTTCACGGGATGGGATTTCCTGGGCCCCGCCGTCCGGATGGCCGACGAGGCTCCCGAAAAGGTGCTGGACATGTACCGGAAGAATCTCGAAAAACGCCGGGCATTCACCTCTGCGGATTACCTCGAGATGATGCGGACGGGGAATCTGGGCGTGAAGTCCCAGGGTTCGCTCCCGCATCACGGGCTGCGTCCGTGGCTCTACCGCGACATCCCGGGGGTTGCCCTCTTGGCACCGGTCAATGCCCTGTATACGGCCCGGGATTCTGTCTTCCTGAACTATTTCCGGACGGCGGAGGGCCTGGCCGTAAGCAACCCGGTCGTGTATGACGAGGCGTGCTCCCGTTTCATCAATCCCAAGTACGAAGGCAACATGGCGGTCCCCGCAGGGGCTCCGTTCAGCATGGCGCTCGAACTGCTGGCCTGGTTTCACGGAGATGCCCGGACGCTGACCTTCACGACCTATACCTATGCCCGGGGCTTCGCCGCCGCGCATCGCCGCTTCGCTCAGGCCTTCCTGGCGCTCCCGGCCCTTCCCGGAAAAATCCTCCGCACGGACGATGAGGACCTGCGTGTGCGGACCTACCGCACCGAGCGGGCAACCTATGTCGGCGTGGCGTCCAAGGCCCGGGAATGCAGACGCCTGCAGATCTCGATCCCCCGGGACGAACTGCCCGGAAACGGCTCCGTCACGCTGCAGGATCTGGTCTCCGGAGAGAGGCGGCCCGCACGCCTCGACGGCGATCGGCTCCAATTTGAAATTGACTCGGAACCCATGCAGCTGCATGCGTTCCGGATTACCGAAACAAACAACGATTAAAAACTTGCGTATATGAACAATTCATCCGTATTATCCAAAACATGTCTGGGAACGGCGTTGCTTCTCTCCGTGGCATTCGGAGGGTGGGGGTGTGCCGATGAGGCCGATGGCGGAGCTCCCGTGATCTCGGAGGTCAGACGTTCGACCGGACCGGTGACCTACGCCTCGAAGGGCAATGGAATCCAGATCGTCGGATCCGGACTCGGAACCACCCGGTCCATCCGCTTCAACGGCTATGAGGCCAATCTCCATACGGCGACGATCGAACCCAACAGCATTCTGATCGTCATCCCGCAGAGTGTCCCCACGATCGAGGAGGGTGCGGTCAATGACCTGCTGGAGGTGACGACCACCGAAGGATACGCCTCGACGCCCTTCATCATCCTGCCCAAGGCTCCGTCGCTGACCGGCTCCGACAATGCGAATCCGGCTGTCGGGGATGTCGTCACGCTGGTCGGCAAGAATCTCTACTATGTGCAGTGGGTTTCGTTCCCGGGGGAGAGCCCGGTGAAAACCACGGAGTTCGAAACGGCGCCCGACGGACTGAGCCTCAAGGTCACCGTCCCCGAAGGCTATGACCCGCTCAGCGGCGGGAATATCGAGGTCTGCACCCTGAGCGGAACCGCCCTGCTGGAGGCCCCGCGTCCCCCGCTGGAGATCACCGAACTCAAGTACGTCGCATCGGTCAAAGCCGCCGACTGGCAGGTGCGGGAGAATCTCCAGGTCGGAGATGTGGTCTATGTCGACCGGACCGCCGTCTTCGGGAATATCCCCGAATTCTACCTCGGGTCAACCTGGATCAGTACGGCAACCGACAGCCGCGCCTTCAATACCGTCGGGGAGACCCTGGCATCGTTCAAGGTAAACCGGGCCACTGACGTCTACATCGCCCGCAACCAGGGTACCGGAACCACGATCGAAGAGTGGTTGGCCGGCTGGGAGGAGATGCCCCGCGGCTCGAACGATGAAAACTACATCGGCGTCAATACGGACAAGTTCTGGATGTACAAGAAAACGTTCCCGGCAGGCAGTACCGTCGAGGTGGGACGCAACGGAAATACCGGTCGTTCGCCCTATTTCATCATTCTCAAATAATTTTCTGCACCTATGAAAAAGCTATGGATGCTATGTGCGGCCCTGACCCTGTTTGCGGGCTGCAACAAGGATAAAGGCGATTCGGATCCGGGGGCTCCTGCCATCACCCGGATCCGGACCGAGGCCGGTACAATCACCTACGCCAAACGCGGTACGAGCGTGGAGATCGACGGCAAAAATCTCATCAAGGTCAACTCCGTGACGTTCAATGGCTGCGAGGCCGACCTGAGTGTGGCGGTCATCGCCCAGCAGCGGATTCTGCTGGCAATCCCCGAAGAGGCTCCGACGATTGCCGACGGCCCGGTGACCGATGAGGTGGTGGTGTCGACCGATGGCGGGGAGGCGCGGAGCAACCTGATTCTGCTGCCCCCGGAACCGGTTCTTGTCTCCTTGAGCAATACGATGCCCGAGGTGGGCGAAACGATCGTCATCGAAGGAGAGTATCTCTTCTATGTCCAGGAGGTCCTTTTCCCGGGACGCCGGAACTTCTCCGTGACCGATTTCGTCGTCTCGGACGACGGTTCGCAGATCGAGGTGACCGTTCCCGAAGGTTACGACCCCTCGAAAGGGGATATTCAGGTGGTGACCCTCAGCGGCGAGGCCTCCATTACGCCGGATGTGCCCGAGGTGCCGGAGGAACCGCTGCCCGATGAACCGTTGACCATTACGGAATTGAAGTATCTTCCCGAGGTTTCGTATGCTCCCTGGGAAGTGAAGGAGAATCTGCAGGAGGGTGACCTGGTGTATGTCGACCGTACGACGATGTCGTTCTCCGAGATTCCCGATTTCTACAAGGGTTCCCTGTGGATCAGTACGGCGGTGGACAGCCGCGGCTATATCAATGAGGCGGAGCCGCTCGTCTCCTTCCGGGTCAACCGGACCTGCGACGTCTACATCGCCTACAACAAGGGTACGGTCGGTTGGGTCAAGTGGCTGCAGGACGGTACCTGGACGAGAATGGAAATCGACGCGGAGCAGTCCCTCCACGAGGAGATCAAGGTCGTGTCGACCCAGTTCCCCGACGGTGACCCCGATACGTATTACCTCTACAAGAAGCGGTTCGAGGCCGGAGTCATCGAGTTGCAGGCCAATTCCAATCAGAAAAATACGAGATCTCCCTATTTTGTCATCCTGAAATAGCCTAAACCATGAAAAAATCCTGGATATGTCTTTTGACGATGTGCGTGCTGTTCTCCTGTGCCAAGGACGAGACTCCCGAGCCCACACCGAACATTCCTCCGCTGGAAGCCGAGATGTTGCCCGGAGGGTGGCCCGACCCGGTTGTCCCGAATCTGAACGGCGCTGCGGCCCACTTCAATACCTACATCGACTTCAGCTCCTACTGGAACTCCACGGCCATGAACCAGTTCCAGCGGGCCGGGTATAAATTCGTCCGGATGGGTGCTCCCTGGCACGATGTGGAGACGATCAAGGGCGTTTACAGCTTCCGTGGAAATTCCAGCTACCAGCCCGGTTACGACAAGGCCTTCCAGGCCTTCTTCAAGCGCGGAATCCGGCCGATCTTCTGCATGGGGTTTGGAAATACGCTCTACGGCCAGTCCCAGACCGTGCCCATCACCTCCGAAGAGGGCCTCAACGGGTTCGCAAACTACTGCAAGGCCATGATGAAGAAGTATCGTGACTACAATCCGATTATCGAGATCTGGAACGAGCCCAACCTCTCGGGATTCGGCAGTTATACGGCCGAACAGTATGTCGAGCTGGTGCGCAGGTGCCGTGAGGCGGTTCTCGAGGGCTGGAGCGAGGGCCGGAATACGGACGGACTGGAGAAACCGCTGATCATCGGTCCCGTCGTCTCAAACGGCTGGGCCCGGGGCAACATGTTTGACCGTTGTCTCGATGCCGGACTGCTCGACGTGGTCGACGGTGTGTCGTACCATCCCTATACCGATCTGAGCTCGTCGGCCGACCGGCGTATTCCCGAGAACATCGTCTCGTCGACCGTCGCCATGAAGGAGGAGCTGGCCCGGCGGGGACATCCGGATTTCCCGATCGTCTTTACCGAGTGGGGCTGGTCGACGAGCCTGCCCATGACCTTCGAAACGGGGGCCATCGACTACGAGACGCAGGCCAAATACCACGTCCGCATGCTGATCATGGGTTATTACATCGGGATCAACATCAATTGCATCTATTCCCTGGACGATGCCCGCAACGAGGAGATGCGTCCGGACATCCTGGCCAAGCACTACGGCATGTTCTACACGACGGGCGAGAACTTCCACAAGATGATGGTTGCAAAACCCTCCGTGGCGGCCGTGACGAAGTTCACCGAGAGTTTGCGGGGGTATGCCTATGTCGAACGGGTGAATCTGGGCGACGAGGGGGATCTGGACTCCTCGAAGGATTGGTGCCTGGTGTTCCGGAATCCCCAGACGGGGGAGGCCAAGGTGGCCGTCTGGACCGTCGAGAGCGGGGTAGTGAAGACCTCTCCCGACCTGATGCCGCTCCTGGGACTCTCCAAATCCGTCGTCGTGGAGTTCTCGGACATGCCCGTTTATGTCCCGATCGAGGGCTATGTGCCCGGAGAGACGGATAACGAATGAATCCATGCCGGCTGGCGGGGCGGATTCCGCTCCGCCAGCCGGCCCCCGAATTCCGAGTTGCCGAATTATGAAGAAAACGTTTTTTATCGCACTTCTGGTCACGTGGTCGCTGTCCGCCCGGGCCGGGGATTTCAATATCCTCGATTTCGGGGCCCGGCCCTCCGGAACGGAGCTCTCGACGCAGGCTATTCAGCGGGCGATCGACAGTTGTCATGCCGCCGGTGGCGGCCGGGTTGTCGTGCCGTCCGGGACCTTCCGCTCCGGAACCCTGCTGCTGCGTGACGACGTGAACCTGCATCTGCTCCGGGGTGCCACGCTGAAGGGCAGCGACCGGCTGGAGGATTACCCCTTTCTCGACGTGCGCTTCCATTCCCGCTTCACCGACAAGAGCTACTACACGGGACGTCGGGAGCAGTTGCGCTACCGGGCCCTGATCTTTGCCGAAGGGTGCCGGAACGTCGCGCTGACCGGTGACGGCTGCGTGGACGGAAACGGCGGTGCCGCGGTCTTCCAGCTGGGCAACGACGCCGGATCCCGGGAGAGCCTCGAACGTCCGATTCTGATCCTGATGATCGATTGCCGGAATGTCGTGCTGCAAAATCTCCGCCTGCGCAACTCCGCCTACTGGATGCAGTGCTACCTGGCCTGCGACCGGGTCGCGGTCCGCGGAATCGCGGTCTCCAACCATTGCAACTACAACAACGACGGGATCGACATCGATTCCCGGAACGTCTGCATCGAGCAGTGTGAATTCGATACGGACGACGATGCGATCTGCCTGAAAAGCCATGATCCGGAGCGGTGGTGCGAAAACGTCGTGATCCGCAACTGCACGGTAAGAACCAACTGCAACGGTGTCAAGCTGGGAACCGGGTCGCTCGGCGGATTCCGGAACATCCGAGTCGAAAACGTGATCTTCCGGGCCGCGTCGCAGAACCGGATCCGGCACTGGCAGCGGGATCTGGAGCATGTCGACCTCCCGAATACGATGCTGTCCGGTCTGGCCATCGAAACCGTGGATGGCGGCATCAGCGAACATATCGAGGCCACGAATCTCCACATGGAGCAGGTCCAGACGCCGATCTTCATCAAACTGGGCAACCGCATGTCCCGGGAAGACGGCGGACGGACGGCACTCCGCAACATCCGTATCAGCAACGTGAGCGCCTCGAGCCACAGCCGCATGTGCAGCAGCATTACGGGCTGGCCCGGGCATCCCGTGGAGCACGTCGTGTTGTCCAACATCCTGATCCGAACCTCGGGCGGAACTCCGGCCGACGAGGTGGTCGAACAGCTGCCGGAGTGTGAACGGGAGTATCCCGAAAACAACATGTTCGGTTTCACGCTTCCGGCCAGCGGACTGTGGGTCCGGCATGTCGAGGGGCTTGAGGTGGACCAGGTCCGCTTTGAACTCCGCGCCCCGGATGCCCGTCCCGACCTGGTCCTGGAGGATGCCTCCGATGTCCGGCTTGCCCGGATCCGCCGAGGCTCCGAGGGGCTTCCCGCGACGTTGCGGACCGATGACTGCCGGAGGGTCGAGACCGACCGTTCGCTTGTTCCATTCCATTGAAAACTGCCATGAGACCCTTTGTCCTGATTTTTCTGTCCGTTTGTCTGGGGGCCTGTACGCCGAAGGAATCCGCACCGGATGCGGCGTTCGAGCCTGCCGCATGGGTCGATCCGTTTATCGGTGTCGAGATCGGCAATACGCTGCCCGGAGCCACCCTTCCGTTCGGTATGGTGCGGTTGAGCCCGGATGTCGCACCGCCCAACCATACGACCGGTTATCGTTCCAACCGCCCCATCCGCGGTTTCAGCCACAACCATCTCAGTGGAACCGGAGGCGGAGCCCGCTACGGGAATATCCTGGTCATCCCCGAGACCGGACCCTGCAACCTCTTTCCCGAACCTCGGAAATCCGACGAGTATGCCCGTCCGGGTTATTATTCGGTCCTTCTGCGGGAGCCCGACACGGAGATCCGTTGTGAGTTGACGGCCGCCCGGCGGGTCGGGCTGCACCGCTACACCTTTTCCAAAACCGCCGATCCGCTGACGCGCGACGAACTGGTCCGCGAATATCTTCCGCAGGCCACCATCCGCGGACGTATTCTCATCGATGCGTCGGCCATTATCGACATGGTCGATGCGGAACCGACCCACAATGTCCGGAGTGCCGTCCGGATCCGTTCCGACCGCGAGATCGAGGGGTATGGCCGCTTCCGGGGCGGCTGGGGCGGAGAGAATCCGTATGCCGTCTATTTTGCGGCGCGTTTCGACCGCCCGTTCGATGCCTGCGGAACCTGGAAGGGGAGTTCCTTTTCGGCGGATTCCCTGTGCGACGGCGTGGAGGTGGGGGCCTGGTGTGAATACCTTCTGCCGCAGCACGGGCGCGTGGAACTGCGTGTGGCCATCTCCTATGTGAGCGTGGAGCAGGCCTGGCGGAATCTGGAGGCCGAGGGCTCCGACGATTTCGAAACGGTACGCAACCGGGCGTACCGCATCTGGAACCAGGCCCTTTCGGCCATCCGCGTGAAGGGCGGGACTCCCGAGCAGAAAACCGTGTTTTATACGGGGCTCTACCACGCCCTGACCATGCCCACGGACCTGGGGGAGGATGAGAATCCCCGGTGGCAGGACGGAGAGCGGCATTTCTGGGACTTCTACACGCTGTGGGACACATACCGCACCGTGATGCCTCTCTATACGCTGGTCTATCCCGAACGTCAGCGCGAGATCATCCGCTGCCTGCTCGATATTTACGAACATCGGGGCTGGCTCCCGGATGCCTGGACCGCCGGGGACTATGCCTATGTGCAGGGCGGCAGCAACGCCGATGTCGTCATTGCCGATGCCGTGGTGAAACGGCTCGGAGGCTTCGACGTCGGACAGGCCTACGAGGCCGTGAAGAAGAATGCGGACGTCATGTCGGACAACCCCTACAAATACGGCCGGGATCTTTACGAATACGAGAAATACGGCTATCTCTCCTCACGGATCAAAAACGGCAGTTCCAAGTCGCTGGAGTATGCCTATGGGGATTTCTGCATCGCACAGGTGGCCGGGGCGCTGGGCCTGGACAAGGATCGTGAACGCTATGAGCGCCGTTCGGGGAACTGGCTGAATCTGTTCGATCCCCGGACCTGCTTCTTCTGGGCGAAGGACCCCGAAGGGGAGTGGGCTCCGGATTTTTCGCCGACATTCCGCCGCCCGGATTACTGGAATGGCCCCTATTTCTACGAAGGGACCCCCTGGAATTACGCCACTTACGTTCCGCATGACATGCGGCGGCTGATCGGGCTGCACGGGGGTGACGAACCCTTTATCGCCTTCCTGGACGAATTGTTCGACGGCGGGCATTACGAAATCGGCAACGAACCCGGATTCCTGACCCCCTATCTCTATCATTATGCGGGACGTCCGGACCGTTCGGCGGAGCGGGTGCGGGCCCAGTTGGAGGAGTTCCGGACGGGGCGCCGCGGGCTGCCCGGACAGGACGATTCCGGAGCCATGTCGGCCTGGTATCTCTTTGGTGCGATGGGATTCTTCCCCGTGGCGGGGCAGGATGTCTATCTGATTGGCTCTCCGCTCTTTGAGGAGAGTACCCTGCAATTGGAAAACGGAGTCCGTTTTACGATCAAGGCTCCGGGGGTTTCCTCCGGGAACCGCTACGTGTGCGGAGCCACGTGGAACGGAAAGAAGTGGGATCGTTGCTGGTTTTCGCATGCGGATCTGACAGGAGGCGGCGAACTGATTCTCGAAATGGGCCCTGCACCTTGCGGATGGGGTGAGGCCGTGCCGCCTCCTTCGCTTTCCGACCGGAGACCGTAGTTCCCGGCCGGTGTTTGCCCAGGTTGGCCTGTGTGTTGAAGAGCCGGTTCCGCATGCGGAACCGGCTCTTTCGATTCAGTAGAGGGGCGCCGAGCGCTTTTCCCGGGGCAATCCCAGCATCCCGGTGCTGTCCTTCGGTGTGCTCGGTTCGGCGGTGCAGGCCCTTTCCCCCTTTTCGGCGGCGATGACTTCGGGCGTCGCCGCGCGTCCGGATTCTCTTCGCGTCATCGGATCGTATAGGGCTCGGTGAATTCCACCTTCAGACCGTCGCTGTTCGTGATGTTGTAGATCCAGCGGCGGGTACGGCCGATTCCCAGTCCGGTGTGGGGCAGGTCGGGATTCCGGCGCCGCAGTTCGTCGAGTGTCCGCTGCATGTTCATCGTGACCAGGCAGGGGTGCTCGAAGCCGCTCCCTGCCGGAGCGTCGGGCGATGAACTGTAGGATTCGATGCTCTCCGTGTTGCCCGGCATGGCCAGGTAGATCAGATTCACGGGTTGGCTCCGGTCCTCCGGACAGCGCGTCAGTTCCTTGAACCCGAGCACCTCGGTCCAGAACCGCGGGCGCTCCTCGATCTGGTTCAGGTGAAGACCCGCATGGATGATATGGTCCGAAATGCGGCGCGGCGAGAGATATTTCCCGGCGCTGCGGGCATGGAGACCTTGGGCGTTCATGTCCGAAAACTCGATGGGTTCGCCCCGGTCGTCGGCCGTCATGAAGACCCGGTTGCCGGCTCCGTCCGTCGTGATCGGCGTGACCCGGTAGCCGTGTGCGGCGATATGGGCGTGCATCGCCTCCAGGTCCGGCGTGGCGATCGTCAGCGAAACGAACCGCTCCTTGTCCCGGGCTGCGGGATCCAGCAGAAACTCCAGAAACTGACGGTCATTGACCTTGTAGGAGGCAATCCGCCCTTGCGGCGTATCGTATTCGAACGCCTTGTCGAACCCCAGAAAATCCCCGTAATAGGCCTCCGCCAGCTCGAAACTGCTGATGCGGAAGGTCATCTTCGCAATTCCGCTCATCCGCGGCACCTGGGCATAGGCGCCCGTGCCGGCGAACAGCAGCAGCAACAGGCTCGCAATGACTCGTTTCCCCATATCAGAGCGTTCTCATGATTTGCAGATTGCGGTTTACGATCTCGATGGAGTCCATGCCGACCATCGTTCCCGTGATGCCCGGGGTGTTCAGCGACAGACGGATCATGTCGTCCATGTTGACTCCCGGCTCCCCTTCGTGCGGGCGCACGCTCTTCATCAGCATGATACCCATGTCGTAGTGGTTGGCCGTAGCGATCATGATCTTTTCCCGCGAGCCGCTCTTGCTCACACGGTACGGATCCATGGCCATCAACAGGACATCGAACAAGCCCAGGTCGGCCATCGCTTTCAGTGCATCGGCCTCTCCGTGACCCGAAAATCCGAAAAACTTGAAGACCTTCTGTTCGCGGAGCTCCTGCATCTGCTCGATGATCCGGTTTTTGCGGATGCGCTGGAAATCCTCCATGTTTTCGACTCCGTGGACCATCATCATGTCCAGATGGTCGGTGTTGAGTTTCTTGAGTGTCGTCTCCACCGACTTGAGAACCTCCTTTTCGTTGCGCGTGCAGACCTTGCTGTTGAGGAAAATCTCGTTACGGCGGTATTTCACCACTTCGCCCGTGACATCCTCGCTGAAAACCTCCGGACTGTTCTCATCCTTGCGTCCCGAGTAGATCGGGGCCGTATCCCAGTAGTAGAATCCGTTGTCGAGTGCATAGTTGAGCATGTCGACCGCTCCGTCGTGGTCCTTGGCGGCGAAGGCGCAGAACCGGGATCCCAGACCCAGCCCCATGCGCGGTACAATGACTCCGGTGCGCCCCAGCACGGTGGTGGGAAGTCCTTTGGCGTCGAAGCGCGAATTGAATAGCTTCATTTCGCGGGCCCCGTACACGGGCCGCAGGTCGGCCTCCTGGATGGCGGCCAGCAGACGCTCTCCGAAGAGACTGAAGGCGGAGATGGCCAGACCGGTTCGTCCTACCTGCTTGAGCCACTCCCGACGGCTGATTTTTGAGTCGTAGTTCATATTCGTTGTATCGTTTAGATGGTGATCGTTTCGGAGGGGCGGGATGTCGCCCGTGAAAAGGAATACCGGGTGCCTGTCGTATGGAATACCGCCTATCAAAAGTAGAAAAAGGTGCGCTCTTTTCCAACACCCCCTCCGGCGGGTAACGGAACCTCCGGCTTCGCGGCGATCCGGGGATAAGGATGCGTAAATTGTTGACTTTCAATGGGAAAATCCCTGAAAGCGTTCTGCGCTCGCTCCGTTACGCCGGTGATTCTGTCTTGCAATTTACTGTAAATCAATATAATGCGTGCTTTCCGGGGCGGGGTTACATCGTGCCGATTGTTTGTAACCTGGGAAGGGAACAAAATTCGGAGGATGCAAATCCGCCGCTGTTTTCAGAAACGTTACCCCCGGAGACGGGCCTCCTGCGGCAATCCGTGCGACAATCCCTGCAACAGCCCCTTCCCGGGCCGTTTTACACCGATTCTCGGCAGTGGGTTACACGGCATAGGTTGTTGGTTACATACCGCTCGGCATGGTGAAACCGGATCGTCTATATTTGCAATACCCGGAAATCTCCATCCGTTTCCCGAACCCCGCATATACTAACCCTTAATAATATCCCTGTTTTGAAAAAACCGATTCTTTTTCTGTTGCTGACTGCCGTGTCCTTCTCTGTGGGCGGATGTGCCCGTACCTCCCGGGATGCGGGAACTGGCGCGGGATCCGCGGAACACGATCTGGTCGCAAAAAATCTCGATTTTGCAGCCGGTCAGTTGCGCTATGCGCTTTCGCGTCTCGATCTGATCACCATGGGCCGGGATACCACGCTCAGCGGTGAGGCCTATGCAAAGGGTGACCGGAAGGCTTTCCTCCCGCGCTCGCTGCGGGCCGACGGTTCGTTGCTGGTGGTTCCCGGCGGCGACTGGACCAGCGGATTCTTCCCCGGTGAATTGTGGATGATGTACGAGTACACGCAGGATCCGCTCTGGATCCAGGCCGCACGCCGCTACACGGATCCGATCGAATGCCAGAAACTCAACACCGGAACTCACGATCTGGGCTTCATGCTCTATTGCAGCTTCGGAAACGGATTCCGCCTGACCGGAGACCCGCATTACCGGGAAGTGCTGATCCAGACGGCCCGGACTCTTGTCGGTCGTTTCAATCCCACGGTCGGATGTATCCGTTCCTGGGATTTCGGCACGTGGAAATATCCGGTCATCATCGACAACATGCTCAACCTCGAACTGCTCATGTGGGCCTATGAGCAGACCGGAGAGTCTCAATTCCGGGATGTGGCCGTCTCCCATGCGAATACGACACTGAAAAACCACTTCCGGGCAGATAACAGTACGTATCATGTCGTGGATTATGATCCGCAGACGGGTGCCGTGATCGGCCGCGGAACCCATCAGGGCTATTCCGACGATTCGGCCTGGGCCCGGGGCCAGAGCTGGGGCCTCTACGGCTATACCATGATGTTCCGAAAGACCGGAATCGCGGAGTATCTGGAGCAGGCCCGCAAAATCGCCGCCTACATGTTCGAAAATCCCTCGATGCCCGAAGACCTGGTTCCCTATTGGGACTACTCGCTCCCGGAGTGCGCGGGCGAACCCCGTGACGCCTCCTCCGCCGCCATCGCCGCATCGGCACTCTACGAACTGGACGGTTATGTCCCCGATGCCGGATACAAGCAGGTGGCGGATACCATACTGGAGCATCTGAGCCGCGACTATACGGCCCGGCCCGGAACCAGTGAAGGTTTTCTGCTGCTGCACAGCACGGGACACAAACCCGTCGATTCCGAAGTCGACGTGCCGATCAACTACGCCGACTACTATTTCCTCGAGGCCCTGCTGCGGAAATGGAAACTCGAAGCCGGACAGCCTCTGTTTCTGGACTGAATAAACCACCTAACACTCTTTGCTTTATGAAACCTCTTTGTATGGACGGAACCCGGATTCCCCCGCCGTCGTAGGCCCTGTGTGCCGTTTGCTGAATGACCGTTCCGTACGGCCCCGGGCCGCGGAATGTCCCCGGAACAAAAACTTGTGACAACCAAAACCAACCTATTATGACAAAATACCTACTTCAGAACGATTGTTCCGTGAAGAGGCGGGTGGCTTCGTTTCTGCTGACGTTGGCCGCTCTGGTCCTCGGAACAGCTTCTCTATATGCCCAGGGCGACGTGATCACGGTAGAGGGTACGATTGTCGACCAAGCCGGAGCCCCGATCGCCGGCGCCACCATCGTCGTGAAGGAGGATATGGCCGTGGGTACCACGACGAGTGCCCAGGGCAAGTTCTCCATCCGGACCCAGTCGAAAAATACGGTCGTGATCTCGTTCATCGGCTATGTCTCCCAGGAGATGACCGCTTCGGTGCTCAACGGCCGGACCCTGACGCTGAAGGAAGACAATCAACAGCTGGACGACGTGGTGGTGATCGCCTACGGACAGCAGAAAAAGGTGACGGTGACCGGTGCCGTCACCTCGTTGGGCGCCAAGGACCTGCTCGCCACCCCCGTGGCCTCGCTCGGTAACGCCCTGGCCGGAAAACTGACCGGCGTCTCCTCGATCCAGTATTCGGGAGCTCCCGGCGCCGATGACCCGGATATTTACATCCGTGGTATCAGCACCCTCTCGACCGGCTCCTCCAAGCCGCTGATCCTGGTCGACGGCGTCGAGCGCAGCTTTACCCAGATCGACCCCAACGAGGTGGCCGACATCTCGATCCTCAAGGACGCTTCGGCTACCGCCGTATTCGGTGTCCGGGGTGCGAACGGCGTGATCCTCGTGACCACCAAGCGCGGTACGAAGGGTGCCGCACGCGTTTCGTTGACCACCTCGGTGGGTGTCCAGCTGCCTACCGAGCTCCTCGATTTCGCCAACAGCTACGATTACGCCACCTACTACAACGAATCGCAACGCAACGACGGGGTGCCCGAAGCCGAGTGGAAATTCAAACCCGAGGTGCTGGAGGCCTTCCGGACCCATTCCAATCCGGTGGTGTATCCCGACATGGACTGGCTCGACTACCTGCTCAAGCCTGCGGCCCTGCAATCCCAGCACAACGTCAATGTCTCGGGTGGTACGGACCGGCTGAAATATTTCGTCTCCATCGGTTACCTCAATCAGCAGGGTCTCTTCCGGACCTATGAATCCGACAAGCGCAACAACTTCAACTACAACCGGTACAACTATCGGGCGAATATCGACGTGGATGTGACCAAGACGACCGAGATCTCGGTGAACCTCGGCGGACGGGTCGAAGTGCGCAACATGCCGCGCAACGGCGAAAACGATGTCTTCCGCTATGTCCAGGCGGCGACACCGTTCGGCGGTGCGGGCATTGTCGACGGGAAGTGGATCACCGTCAATTCGCAGTATATTCCCGAACCCGGCCGTGACGGACTGGACAAGATTTACGGCCGCGGATTCAAGCAGCGTTCGAAGAATGTGCTCAATCTGGACCTGGCTCTCACGCAGCGTCTGGATATGATCACCGAGGGACTCTCCTTCAAGGTCAAGGGCTCCTACAACAGTGACTATACCCATACCAAGGATCGCGGGGCCAGCGTCCCGACCTACACGCCGTTCCTGGCCGACAACGAACAGGGGTACGTCCTGCAGAAAAACGGCGACGAGTCGTACTTCAGCTACTCCGAGAGTTTCGACTGCGCCCGCGACTGGTATGCCGAGGCAAGCCTCAACTACGCCCGCAAGTTCGGAGACCACAACGTCTCGGCCCTGCTGCTCTACAACCAGCTCAAGAAGTATTATCCGGACGAATACGAGGATATTCCCACCGGTTATGTCGGACTGGTCGGACGTATTACCTACGATTACCGCACCCGCTACATGGTGGATCTGAACATCGGATACAACGGCTCGGAGAACTTCGCTCCCGGCAAACGCTACGGATTCTTCCCGGCCATCTCCGCCGGTTGGGTCATTACCAGCGAGGAGTTCATGAAGAACCAGCGGGTGTTCACCTATCTGAAGATCCGCGGTTCGTACGGAGTTGTCGGTAACGACAAGATCTCTTCCGACCGTTTCCTCTATCTTCCGGATTCCTACGAGTACAAGAGCACGGGGTACAATTTCGGCACCCAGTCCGACGGTTACTACAAGAAGGCCGTCGAGATGTCGCTCGGAAATCCCAATCTGACCTGGGAAAAGGCCTACAAGAAGAATGTCGGTCTGGATGCCAACTTCCTGAACGACCGGCTGTCGCTCAATCTGGACCTCTACCAGGAGCTCCGCAAGGACATTCTGATCACACCCAAGACCACGCCGATCATTTTCGGTATCACGCCTCCGAACATCAACTACGGACGGGTGGACAACCGGGGTCTGGAGGTCGTGCTGACCTGGAAGGACAAGATCGGAAAGGACTTCACCTATACCATTTCGCCGAACTTCAGCTACAACCGCAACAAGATCCTCGAACAGGATGAAGTCAAGCCCTCCTATCCCTATCAGGCACGTACGGGCCGTTCCGTGGGGCAGTTCTTCGGCTATGAATTCTTCGGATTCTACAACGGCGAGCAGACCGAACGGCTCTACGAGGAGACCTACGGACAACCCTTCCCGACCCAGTTGGGCGATATTCAGGAGGGAGACTGCGTCTATGTCGACCTGAACGGCAATGGAAAGATCGACAGCGACGACGTCCATCCCATCGGCTACTCCAATACACCCCGCATCACCGCGGGTCTGAATCTCGGATTCACCTACAAGGGACTCAGCTTCAGTATGCTGTGGACCGGAGTCACGCAGGTTTCGCGTAAACTCGACCGTCTGTTCCGTCCGGTACTCACCGCACAGCACAACGAAAGCATGCTCCAATGGTCGTTCGACAACCGCTGGACCCCCGAAACCGCCTCCACGGCCACGCTCCCCCGGGCCTCGTTCCTCAATGAGGCGATCAATACGGTGGATTCCCGCCTCTGGATCGTCGATGCCAGCTACATCCGGCTCCGGAATGTGGAGATCAGCTACACGTTCCATCCCGAGAAGCTCAAGAAACTGGGACTGAACGGGCTGAGAATCTATGCCACGGGTTACAACCTCTTCACCTTTACGCGGGACTACCCGGGCGGAGACCCCGAGCAGATCCGGGATCAGCTTGACGACATGCGCTATCCCGTCACCAAGATCTTCAATCTGGGACTGACCCTTACCTTCTAATCCCTCATTAACAAACGATTCAACCATGAAAAAGCATATATTCCGACTTTGCACGTTGTTGCTGGCGGCCCTTTGGGGAAGCGGCTGTACGGAGGAGATCAAGTTCGGGGACAATTTCCTGGACAAGGCGCCCGGTGTGGACATCGACATCGACGAGGTCTTCTCCAAGGCTGAAAATGCGCGCTATTTTCTCTGGAACGTCTACGCGGACATGTACGTGGCCTTCAACGAACGGATGTCCGGGACCACCTACCGGCTCGACGGCGGCCATCTGGATGCTCTCTCCGACAGCCACCACAGCGCCATCGGATACGATTCGCCCGGTACGACCTATTATCCGGGGGTCTACTCCGTGAAGAACGAAAACGACAACTCCAACCGATGCAAGTTCCCCTTTACCAAGGCTCGGGTCTGGGAGTGCGTACGCAATGCCTGGATCTTCATCGAAAACATCGACCGGGTGCCCGACATGTCGCAGGAGGAGAAGGAGCGGCTGATCGCCGAGGCCAAGATCGTGATGGCATCGCGTTATTTCGACATGTTCCGCCACTTCGGAGGTCTGCCTCTGGTCGACCATGCCCAGGACATGTCGGTGGTCAACAAGGACTGTCCGCGGCGTACCGTGGAGGAGACCGTGCAGTTCATCGTTGACCTGCTCGACCAGGCCGCCGCCACACCGTCGTTGCCCTGGGCGTTGACCGGCAGCGATCAGGTCACCTGGGAGGGCCGCATGACCCGTTCCGCAGCCCTGGGCCTCAAGTGCAAGGTGCTGATGTTCGCCGCCAGCCCGCTCTTCAACGATGACGTGCCCTATTGTCTCGAACCGCCCCAGGAGGCCGTCGAAAAACGGCAGGTCTGGTACGGCAATTTCGATGTCAAGCGCTGGGAGGCCTGCCGCGATGCCTGCAAGGCCTTCTTCGACGAGAACCGCCGGCAGGGTGAGCCCATCCATCTGGTACAGGCTACGGGTGATCTGACCATGGATGTCATGGATGTCAACAACCCCTA
>CALUIG010000009.1 GCA_944320625.1 uncultured Alistipes sp. | reverse complement strand
GTTCCGACCTGCGGACGGCAGTCTGCGGAGGCGAGGACTACAAGCTGCTCTTCACGGCGGCTCCGGAGGCGGCCGAAAGGCTCACCGCAGCATTCCGGGCGCAATTCGGCACCCCGCTCTACCCCGTCGGACGCATCACGGCAAACGGAGGCACGGTCTGGCTGCGGGAGGGTACCCCCGTCCCGCTGGACTGGCACGGATTCACCCACTATTAGACCGCCGGCATGAAAAAGGCCCGCTTTCCGTGCGGGCCTTCAATCCGGAACTACTCTTCAAGGATATAGACATGCTCGTCGCGCCGTTGCATGTGGTAGTGCTCGCGGGCATACTCCTCAAGATAGTCGTCGTAACGCAACTGTTCCAGCAGGGCGCTGTCCTGGGCGATTTTTTCCACATAGAAACTCCGCTCGCGGGTCAGTGCATTGATCTGCCGCTTGATCTTCACGGCATGCAGGGCGTTGCGCCCGATCACGAAGAGCGAGAACACCACAATGACCGCCGTCAGGACGATCCAGAAACCACGTCCGAACTGGAATTTCATCTACGGGATGTGCATGTATTTGTGCGTCTGGATGGAGATGTTCCACCGGGGATGCGCCTTGGCATACTCGACCAGCAGGGGCATCACCTGCTCGGCAACGCTCCATTCGGGCTGGAGATAGAGCAGGCAGCGCTTCCGCACCCGGGCGGCATTCCGCTCGGCCCACTCCAGATCGGCCTCCGACTCGATGATCACCTTCAGTTCGTCGGCCCGGGCAAAAGCCTCTTCCAGGGGTGGCTGCTGCCGCTTGGGAGAAAGGCACACCCAGTCGAATACGCCGCTGAAGGGGTGCGAACCGGAGGTTTCGAGAAAGATTTCGAGTCCTTTGGCCCGCAGCGCCTCGGTCAGCACGCCCAGCGGATAGAGCAGCGGTTCGCCTCCCGTAATGACGATGGCCTGTGCCGGGCATGCCGTGGCACGGTCGATCACGGTCTGCACGTCGGTCGGAGGATAGAGGGTCGGATTCCACGTGTATTTGGCATCGCACCAGCGGCACCCGACGTCACACCCCCCGAGCCGGATGAAGTAGGCGGGTTTCCCGGCATGGAAACCTTCCCCCTGGATGGTATAGAAATCCTCGACCAGGGGGAGTTTGCGTCCGCCGTCGAAGAGTGCGGGATCGATCCTGAGTGCCATTATTCCGTGACGACGTAAATATCCTTCAGACTGCGGCCCAACTGGTCATAGTCGAGGCCGTATCCGACGATGAATTCGTTGCCGATCTCCATGGCCTTGTACTTGATGGGGCGCTCCTTGCGGTAGGAACCGGGTTTGAAGAAGAGCGTGCAGACCTCGATCGAAGCGGGTTTGCGGGTCTCAAGGTCGCGGATCATGTGGTCGATCGATTCGCCCGTATCGACGATGTCCTCGACGATGATCACGTGACGACCCTCGATGGAGTTGTTCAGACCGATCAGGCTGCGGACCTGTCCGGAGGATTCGGTCCCTTCGTAGGAGGAGAGTTTCACGAACGAGAGTTCGTTCTGGAACTCGATTTTCTTGATCAGGTCGCTCATGAACATGAACGAGCCGTTCAGAATGCCGAGGAAAATGGGAGTCTCCTTGTCGGCGTAATCATGATTGATCCGCTGGGCCACGGCCTCGACGGCCTGATCGATTTTCGCGGCCGGGATCATGATCTTGAATTTCCTGTCGTGAAGTTTTATAATATCCTCCATTTCGGTTCAGGATTTTTAAGGATTATGGGATTTTGTTGTGCAAAAATAGGAAATTGCCCGCAAGAAACGAAGAATCGGAGCTCTTTTTTTACAAGATTCGGTCCGGACGTCCCTGCATGCAGAGCGACGTTCGGACCGAATCGCAACGTACCGGGAATCCCGGTTTGAAAAAAGGACCGGAACCTATACCAGACCGGAGAATCCCAGGAATGCCATGGCCAGAATGCCGGCCGTAACGAGTGCAATGGGAATTCCCTTGAATGCCTTGGGAACATCCTCGAAATCGAGGCGCTCACGGATGCCGGCGAAAAGGATCAGTGCAAGGGCGAAACCGAGGGCCGTCGAGACCGAATAGGTGACACTCTGCAGGAGGTCGAACTCCTTCTGGATCATGAGGATCGCCACACCCAGCACGGCGCAGTTGGTCGTGATCAGGGGGAGGAAAATTCCGAGGGCCTGATAGAGCGACGGAGAGAGTTTCTTGAGCATGATCTCGACCATCTGCACGAGAGCCGCAATGACGAGGATGAAGACGATGGTCTGCATGTACTCGATGTGCAGCGGGACGAGGATATAGGTCTGAATGGGCCAGGCGACGAGGGCCGTCAGCGCCATGACGAAGGTCACGGCAGCACCCATGCCCATCGAAGTTTCGACCTTCGACGACACGCCCAGGAAGGGGCAGATGCCGAGGAACTGGGCCAGTACGACGTTGTTGACGAAGATGGCGCCGATGATGATTGCAAAATAGGAGATCTCCATGACTACTTCTTGGCTAATTTGTTAAACAGAACCATCAGGTATCCCAGCACGAGGAAGGCACCCGGGGCGAGGACGAAGATCAACGGCGTATAGTCGGAGAATCCGAGGCTGACGCCGAAGATGGCGCCGCTGCCGAGAATCTCACGCACGGCACCGATGACCGTCAGCGAAACGGTGAAACCCAGACCGATACCCACACCGTCCAGCATGGAGTCGAACGGGGAGTTCTTCGAGGCGAAGGCCTCGGCACGCCCGAGGATGATACAGTTGACCACGATCAGCGGGATGAAGACTCCGAGAGCGGCATAGAGTGCCGGCACGAAGGCCTGCATCAGCATCTGGATGATCGTGACGAACGACGCGATCACGACGATGAACGCCGGGATACGCACCTTGTCGGGAATCAGGTTCTTGATGAGCGAAATCACGAGATTCGACATGATCAGTACGGCGGTTGTGGCCAGACCCATACCCATGCCGTTTTCGGCCGAGGTCGTGGTACCCAGCGTGGGGCACATGCCGAGCACCAGCACGAACGTCGGGTTGTTCTTGACGATGCCTCCGATAACGATTTTCAGCTTATTCATTTTGCCCTCCTTCCTGAGCCTGGGGCTCGTTGGTTTGTGCCGAAGCGGGATTCGTGGCTCCGGAAGCGCCATCGGTGGCGGCCATGCCCGCGGCTACGCTCTTGTAGGCCATCCAGGCACGGTTCACGGCATCGACATAGGCCCGCGAGGAGATCGTCGCTGCAGTCAGCGCATCGACATCTCCGCCGTCCTTCTTCACGGCGAGTTTCCCGTCGACGAGTTTCTTGTTTTCGAGTTTCTGGCCCTGGATGCTGCCCAGCAGGACATTTCCTTCATCGGCCATTTTGGTTCCGAGGCCCGGGGTTTCGGCCTGTTCCAGGACGTTGACATTGACAACCTCGCCATCGGGCGTGAAGCCGACCATCAGTCGCACCACCCCGTTGAAGCCCTGCTTGGTCATCGTCTGCACGGCATATCCGGACACCTGACCATCCTTCGTCGCGGTATAGACCGTGATGGGCAGTTCGTCGATCGTGAGGGTCTCGGACGCGGTGGTATCGAACGCCGGGAGCACCTCGGTGAGGGCAGCCTTCGTGGCGGCCTCCTTGGCCAGCGCGATCGGCTCCTCGGTAATCATGTTCACCACGCCCACTCCGGCCGAAGCCACAAGCGTGATGCCGAAGAGGACGGCCGTCATGTTTACAAGTGTACTTTTCATGATTTCCTCCTCCTATTTTACGCCGAAGCGCTTGGGTTTGACATACTTGTTGATCAGGGGCACGCAGGCGTTCATCATCAGGATGGCGAACGACATACCCTCGGGATAGGCTCCCCACAGACGGATGAGCATCGTGATGACACCGATTCCGATGGCGAAGATCACGCCACCCTTGACGGTCATCGGCGAGGTCGAGTAGTCGGTAGCCATGAAGACCGAACCGAGGATGGCACCGCCGGCGAGGAGATGGAACAGCGGCAGCTGCCAGAGCATCTCACCCGACTCTCCCGAGCAGAGGGCGACGATGAAGGCAAAGACGGCCATCGTAGCGAGAATCGTCACGGGAATATGCCACGTAATGACACGGCGCCAGAGCAGGTAGGCGAAACCGACGAGCAGAGCCAGAGCGGCGACCTCACCCAGCGAACCGGGCATGTTGCCCAGCAGCAGGTCCTGAACGCCGAGGGCATCGGGGCCTGCGATTCCCTGCTTGACGGCGGCCAGAGGCGTAGCGCCCGAAAGGGCGTCGAAGGCGCCGCCCTGCACGGGCAGGGGCCAGGTGGTCATCTGCACGGGATAGGCGATCAGCAGGAAGACACGACCCACAAGTGCCGGGTTGAAGGGGTTTTTGCCCAGGCCGCCGAAGGTCATCTTGCCGATGGCAATGGCGACAAAGGCGCCGATGATGACGATCCACCAGGGGATCGAAGCCGGGAGGTTGAAGGCCAGCAGCACGCCGGTCACAACGGCCGACCAGTTGGAGATGGTGAGGGGGCCTTGGACGAAGAATTTCTGAATCAGGAACTCGAACACCACGCAGGCAGCGACCGAGAGGGCCGTCACGCGGAGCACGTCGAGCCCGAAGACGATGGTCGAGACGACCAGCGCAGGCAACAGGGCGATCACCACGTCACGCATGATGCAGGCCGTCGACTGGGAGGTCTGGACGTGCGGTGCGGGAGCGACAAGAAGTTTGTTTGCCATAAGTGTTATCTAAAATTTTAACTTTTCGGGTTATCGTGCGACGGATTATTTTTTGGGCGCGGCGGCAGCGGCACGGGCACGGATCCGCCCCATGACGGTCTGTTTTCCGAGGCGCACCCAGTCCAGCAGCGGCAGGTAGGCCGGGCAGGTCGACTGGCAGCAGCCGCACTCGATGCAGGAGGTGATCATGCGGGCTTCGAGTTCGTCCCAGTTTTTCTTCTGGGTCATCTTCGAGAGGAAGTAGGGTTCGAGGCCCATCGGGCAGGCTGCGACGCACTTCGCGCACTTGATGCACTGCGAAGCATCCCGACGACGGGCATCGTGCTCCGACATGACGGTGATTCCCGAGCACCCCTTCGTGACGGGAGAGTCGAGGTTGACCATCGCACGACCCATCATCGGACCGCCGTTGATCACCTTGCCGGCATTCTCGGGCAGGCCTCCGGCGGCGGCGATCAGGGCCGAAACGGGCGTACCCATACGCGTAAGGAGGTTTTTGGGCTCCTTGAGGTTCTTGCCGGTGATGGTGACGACACGCTGGATGAGCGGCATGCCCTTCTGTACGGCCTGGTAGACGGCAAAGGTCGTCGAGGCGTTGCAGACCACGGCACCCACGTCGATCGGAAGGGCCGGCGGGGGCGGAACCTGACGGCCCGTCACGGCAGCAATCAGCTGCTTTTCACCGCCCTGCGGATAGCGGACCTTCAGAGGTACGACCTCGATACCCTTGTATTGTGCGGCGATCTTCGTCAGATGAGCAATGGCGTCGGGCTTGTTGTTCTCGATACCGACGTATGCCTTCTCGACACCGACGGCCTTCATCAGAATCGTGACGCCGACCATCAGTTCCTCGCCGTGCTCCAGCATCGTACGGTGGTCGGAGGTCAGATAGGGTTCGCACTCCACACCGTTGATGATCACGCACTCGGCCTTCTTGCCGGCGGGGATCGAGAGTTTCACGTGCGTGGGGAACGTTGCACCGCCCATACCGACGATTCCGGCATTCTTGATGCGGGCGACGATCTCCTGCGCCGTCAGATCACACTCCTTGACGAGTTTGTCCGAGCGGTCGATCCCTTCGGCCCACTCGTCACCCTCGCGCTTGATGGTGATCATCATCTGACGCAGGCCCTGGCCGTTGGCCACCAGGTCGACGGCCGTGACGGTACCCGAAATCGGGGAGTGGATGTTTGCCGACATGAAGCTGCCGGCCTCGGCGATGAGCTGCCCCGTGAGGACCTTGTCGCCCTTGGCGACCTTGGCCACGGCAGGAGCCCCGATGTGCTGTGCGAGGGGGATATTGACCACCTCGGGCAACGGAAGCACCTCGATGGGTTTGGCGCTGCTCAGTTTGTTTTCCGACGGATGGACTCCGCCCATTGGAAATGTCTTCATATCTCTGCTGACGTTTTTTTACGATTCATGATTGGGCTCTTTCGTTGCAGCGGGAGCCTTTTCTGCCGGTTCCTTTTTCTCGGCCGGAGCAGCCTTTTCAGCAGCCGAGGCAGCAGCCTTCGGGGCCTCCTTTGCGGCAGCCTTCTCAGCGGCGGGAGCTGTCTTCTCAGCAGCCGGGGCAGCAGCCTTCGGGGCCTCCTTTGCGGCAGCCTTCTCAGCGGCGGGAGCTGTCTTCTCAGCAACCGGGGCAGCAGCCTTCGGGGCCTCCTTTGCGGCAGCCTTCTCAGCGGCGGGAGCTGTCTTCTCAGCAGCCGGAGCAGCAGCCTTCGGAACCTCCTTTGCGGCAGCCTTTTCAGCGGCGGGAGCTGTCTTTTCAGCAGCCGGGGCAGCAGCCTTCGGAGCAGCCGGAGCCTTGGGCTCCTTGGGCAGCGGATCCATGCCGACGAGCTTGATGGCTCCCGTCGGGCATTCGTTCACACACTTGCGGCAGAGCTTGCACTTCTGCGGGTCGATGTAGGCGAGGTTGTTCTCCACGGTGATGGCTCCGAAAGCACAAACCTTCTCACACTTGCCGCAACCGATACACCCGGCCTTGCAAGCCTTCATGACGGCAGCCCCCTTGTCCTTGGAGACACACGAAACATAGACCGCCCGATTCTTGGGCCACTTCTTGCGCAGTTCGATCACCATCTTGGGGCAGGCCTTGACGCAGGCGCCGCAGGCCGTACACTTTTCGGGATCGACCTCCGGGAGTCCGGTCTCGGGATTCATGTGGATGGCATCGAACGCACAGGCGGCAACACAGTCCCCGAACCCGAGGCATCCGAATGCACAGCCCGTCTCCCCGACATAGAGCGATGCAGCCACGGCGCACGACTTGGCACCGTTGTACTCGTTTGTCCGGGGTCTTTTTTCGCAGGTACCGCCGCAACGGACCGTTGCCACCTCGGGTTGTTTTTCGGCCGCGGCCTTTCCCAGGTAGGCCGCCACGGCCTTCATGCAATCCCCGCCGCCCACGGGGCAGAAGAGTTCGGAGATGTCATCGCGCTTGACCAGGGCATCGGCCATGCCTCGACAACCGGCGAAACCGCAGCCACCGCAGTTCGCTCCGGGCAGCATCTTCTCCACCTCGTCGATACGCGGATCCTCCTCAACGCGGAACTTCTGTGCCACGAAGTAGAGGACCACGGCTGCGAGCACTCCCAACACGCACAGTGTCAGGATCGTGTAAAGTAATACTTCCATCAGATTTTAGTTATTGTAAATTGAATTGTGTGTTCGATTCTGCCCCGGCAGAGCCAGAGTACCCCGTAATAGAGGATCACGCTGCCCAATGCCACAACGACCCCGACCCCGTCTCCGAGCCGCAGGACCACAACCGCCAGGATCAGGGCTACGAGCAAAACGACAAGCGCCCCGCCATAGGCCAGAAGCACGGCGAGACGCCCGGCCGTTTTCCGTACCCCGACCGACACGGCCTCACCGGGATGATAACTCCCGGCATCGGGCGTCGGAACGACGACGATCTTCTCCTGGGTTTCGGCCATACCGCAGGCCTGCCGGGCCTTGCAGGCTCCGCAGGCACTCTGCGAAGTGATCTTCACATGGACCACGCCCTCACCGGACCGCTCCACGATCCCCGTATGTTCGATCAATTCCGGTTCCACGCCTCAGTCTCCGTATTTGTTCGTCAGCGGCATCAGGCGTTCGTGCCCGAACGAGCAGGACGACAGGCGCAGGACGGGCGGGAACTGGAAACGTTTCTTCTCGTTGCGCATGATCATGGAGTGGATCTTCTCCACGACTTCGGAGTCGAAGCCGGCATTGATGATCTCCTCGCGGTGCTGCCCCTCCTCGATCATGCGGAAGAGGATGGCATCAACCACCTCGTAGGGCGGCAGGATGTCGCTGTCCTTCTGTCCGGGCCGGAGTTCCGAAGAGGGTTCCTTGGTGAGGATCTTCTCGGGAATGACATTGTCCCGCGTCCGGTTGATATAGCGGGCCAGGTCATACATTTCGCTCTTGTAAAGGTCGCCCGTGGGGCTGAACGCGCCGGCCGTATCCCCGTAAAGGGTACAGAATCCCAGCGCATTCTCGCTCTTGTTCGAGGAGTTCAGCAGGACATATCCGGTCTTGTTCTGCAGGGCCATGAGCAGGACCGTACGGATTCGGGACTGGATATTCTCCTCCGTGGCATCGAACTCCGTACCGCCGATAACGGGCTTGAGGGTGTCGATGACACTGGTATAGATCTCCGAGATGGGGATGACATTGTATTCGATTCCGAGGTTGCGGGCCAGTTCCTTGGCATCCTCCACCGAATCGTCGGAGGAGAAGGGCGAAGGCATGAGCAGGGCCCGGACATGCTCGGGGCCGAGGGCATCCACGGCGATACAGGCCACAACCGCGGAGTCGATGCCGCCGGAGAGGCCGACAGCGGCCTTTTCGTAGTTGTTCTTGCGGAAGAAGTCGCGCAGACCGCAACGGGCCGCCTCATAGACCAGCCGCGTACGGTCGTTGTAGGTCGAGGGGATGGTGATGGGACAAACGTCGGCGTCGGTATCGAAAATCTGGAAATCCTCCTCGAAATTCTTCATCATCAGGACCGGTTCGCCGCGTTTGTTCAAGGCTCCGGAGGTTCCGTCGTAGACGATTTCGGCAGCACCCCCGACCTGGTTGACCATGACGATATTCTTGCCCTCGACAAAGGCCAGACTGTGCATCATCTCGTAGCGGTAGATCATCGTACCCTTGCCGTAACGGCGTGCATTGATCGAGATGATGGTTTCGACGGACTTGTCGAAATCGTGTTCGCGGCTGAGGTCGTCCCCGACGATGATCGCGCATTTGTGGCCCTTGATCGTGGCGTATTCATACCCTTTGGAGGGGGAGAGGAATCCCATTTCGCGGCGGGCGGTAATGTATTTTTTGCCGACATAGCGGAGGACCTTCCGATCCTGGATGAGGGCCGCGGCACTGATGGTGCCCTGGGAGGTAAGGATCGGCAGTCCGACGATGGCTGCGATTCCGTCACAACAGGAGGCGATTTCAACAAGAGCGTCTTCGCAGAGTTCGAGGAATGTCGTTTTGCGCAGGAGGTCGAATGCCGGGGTTCCGCTGACGGCCTGCTCGGCGAAAATAACCAGATCGGCACGCCGGGCCTTTGCCTTGTTAATGGAATCGATGATTTTGGAGGTATTTCCGTCGATGTCACCGATCGTGTAATTCAGCTGGGCTATGGCAATTTTCATGGCAGTAATTTAAGTCGGAAAAATCCATCGCGGCAAATTTAAGGATTATTTGGAAAAGTCGGAAATCTTTTCAGTGTTAATAAATTAACATCTGCGTTTTAGAAAAAAATTTAAAATCCCCAAAAACAGAAAACGGGACTCCGGCATACACCGGAATCCCGTTTGGGGATCTATTTTTCATTTCGGGCCCGCAGCCCGTGACATTTCATCACATACAATCCAGGTCATCCATACTCCGGCACTGCAGCCCCGGCCATTTCCGAGCGATCCTTGGCTATCCTCAGACGGTCCAGCCTTTTTCCAAGCGGTCTCGGCCCTCGGACGACCCGGTCTTTTCTCAAATGGTCCTCAGCCCCGGACGGCCCCGGCCTTTTCCCATGCAAGCCTCGGCCCTCGGACGGCCCCTGGCCTTTTTCCAAGCGGCCTCGGTCCTCGAACGGCCCGATCTTTTCCCAAATGATCCTCAGCCCCGGCCCCCGGACGGCCCCGGTTACTCCTGGGCGGCCTCGGGATCGGCCACCAGAATGCGCCCGCAATATTCGCAGACGATGATCTTCTTGCCCTGACGGATGTCAACCTGACGCTGGGGCGGGATGCGGTTGAAACAGCCCCCGCAGGCGTCGCGCTTGACCGTCACCACAGCCAGTCCGTTCCGGACATTGTGGCGGATCCGGTTATAGGCCGCCAGCAGGCGCTCGTCGATCTTCTCCTGGACCTGTTCGCGTTTGGCCTCGTACTCCGCCACCTGGGGTGCGGTTTCGGCCTCGATTCCGTCGAGTTCGGTCTTCTTGGCAGCAAGGTCCGCAGCGCGTTCAGCCGAGAGGCTTTCGGCCTCCTCAAGCTGGAGTTTCTTGGTCTTGATTCCCGCCGCATACTCCTTCAGCCGTTTTTCAGCCAGCTCGATTTCCAGCTCCTGATACTCGATCTCCTTGGTGATGGAGTCGAATTCGCGGTTGTTACGGACGTTGTTCTGCTGCTCCTTGTAGTTCGTGATCATGATCTTGGCCTGATCCACCTCGCGTTTACGCTGTTTGGTCAGGGCGTTGAGTTCCTCGATTTCGGCATTGATATGGTCGATCCGGGTCTTCATACCGGCCATCTCGTCCTCAAGGTCCTGCACTTCGAGAGGCAGTTCACCCTTCACCTTGTTGATTCCGTCGATCTTGCTGTCGATTTTCTGCAACTCGTAGAGAGCCAGAATCTTCTCCTGCATCGAATAATCGACGTCGGCGTTTTTCTTTTGTGTTGCCATATAATGTACTGTATAGTTTAGACTTACACGAGATAATTCACCGGATTGCGAGAGCGTTCACTCTTGCGAACCGCAAAGGTACATAAATTTTTCGACAAAACGTCAAATAAAAGCTGAATTGCACAATATTCACTCTCAAAATGGCCTATATCCGCCACAACGAGCCGCTTGTCGGGTGTCATGAAGTCATTGTACTTGAGGTCGGCGGTGATGTAGAGCCCGGCCCCGGAGCGCAAGGCGTCGGGGATCAGCGAGGCTCCGGCTCCGGTACAGAGAGCCACGCGCCGCACTTCGGGAATTGCAATGTCACTGTGACGGATCGCCCCCACCCCAAGCCGGGTGCGGACAAAACGCAGGAACTCCAGGAGATCGACCGCCTCGGGGAGTTCTCCCACAACCCCGAATCCGACCCCTTCGACACTGCCCGCAGGCTGCAACAGGCGCAGGTCTCCGATCCCCAGCATCTCGGCCAGCCGCCAACTCATGCCGCCGGGGGCACTGTCGAGATTGGTATGGCAGGCGTAGAGCGCAATGCGGCTGCGGATGGCCCGTTCGACGCAGCGCTGTACGGGATCGGCCGAATTGAAGCGCTTGAGGGCATGGAAGACAAGCGGATGGTGGGTGATGACCAGGTCGCACCCTTCGGCTTCGGCCTCGTCGAGCACCTCTTCGGTGACATCCACGGCCAGCAGGGCCCGATGCACCTCATCGTCTCCGCGTCCGACGACAAGTCCCGCATTGTCATAGGATTCCTGCCACCCAAGTGGAGCAAAACGTTCGATAACGTCGGTTATTTCTCTGATCAGCATAGCGATACGATTACGGTAATTCAGAAAAGCGACTGTTCGTAAAAGGCAAACAACTCCTGATGTTCCACCTCCTCCTTCTTGCGGCGGGGTTTACGCGCGGAGCGTCGGACCGGTTGTCCGGGCACGGGGGCCGGGTCTGCATCGGTTTGCCCGGAATCGGCATCCGCCGGCTCGTCGATCCTGACTACCGGTTTGGTCCGCCGACGGCGTACGGGTGCCTCGGGTTCCGGACCTTCGGAGGCCGTTTCCACGGCAACCCCGGCTTCGGCAGAAGTTTCCGGTCCGGCATCGAGCCGCACCCCGTTCCCCTTCTTCAACTCCTCACGCACCTCCAGAAGCAGGGACCGGATCCGCTGCAAACGCTCCATCAGCTCCGTGTCGCGCTCGACGGCGGTTCCCGCGGTACCCTTCCGCAATGCCTTCCTGGCTCCGTCGAGCGTCATGCCGCACTCCTTGACCAGGTGATAGATCATCTTCAGGTGTTCGACATCCTGCGGGGAGAAGAGCCGGTTGCCCTTCTTGTTGCGCTTCGGGCGGAGAATCGCAAACTGCGACTCCCAGTGGCGGATCAGCGACGTGTTCACGTCGAACATCTCGGCCACTTCACCCATCGTGTAAAAAATCTTCTCGGCCATATTTGCCCTGTATCTATTGTTTCATGATTCGCAAGGAGTGCGGATAGAGATTGTTCACCCGTCCGCCGATTCGTTTGGCAAAGCCCAGTCCGCGCCCCCGCACGCAGACGAGATTCATCCCTTCGGTCAACCCGCCGGCCGCAATCTCCTGGCGGCGCAGGTAACGTACAGCCTCTTCGTCAGCCAGTTCCGCCGTCGCCACGGCATCCCGGTTCAACTCCGGAAAGAAGGCCAAGGCCGGATCGGGCTTCAGCACCCCCTTGAAGAGCGGTCCCAGCGCCACGCCCGAACAGATCACCGGCAGCGCCTCGGAGAGCATCCGCACCGCCTCGAACTGCGGAGCATACCAGGCGTAAGCCGTCTCCCCCACCGCCGCGAAGTACATCCGTTCCGGATTCCGGACCCAGCGGGACAGTTCCGCGGCAGTCCGTCGGTCCACCGGAGCCAGTATCGTCCGGCGACCTTTCGGGATTCGCGGGCGGTCGCCAGCGTCCGCAGCCTTGCGCGCCACGGCGGCAAAGAACCCCTCGCCGCAGGCCCGGTGAGGATAGAAACGGAAGGTCCGGAAGGCCCCGACCCGTCCGCAGACCACACCCCACGACGCCTCCACGTTGACCGGTGCGGATTCGCTCACCTCCTCTTCGGCCCAGGCAAGCATTCGCTCCAGCGTACCCTCGTCCTCATCGCGGTTGAACGTACAGGTACTGTACAGAAGCGTACCGCCCGGCTTCAGGGCCCGCCACGCCTCGCGCAGGATTTCGTCCTGGCGCGCCGCACAGAGCCGCACGTTCGCCTCGCTCCACTCGCCGCGGGCCGCGGGGTCCTTGCGGAACATCCCTTCGCCCGAGCAGGGGGCATCCACCGCCACGACATCGAACCATGCCTCGAAATCGCCCAGCGCCCCGGCTTCGCAGCATGTGACGGCCACGTTGCCCGTGCCCCACTTGCGCACGTTGTCGGCCAGCACCGAGGCCCGCCGCCGGTCGATTTCATTGGCCACGACCAGCCCGTCGGCTCCGACCAGCGAGGCGTAGAGCGTCGTCTTGCCGCCCGGGGCCGCACAGAGGTCCAGCAGGCGGGCGCCCGGAGGAAGTGTACCCTCCAGCAGATGACCCACAAACTGCGACGACGCCTCCTGCACGTAGTAGGCTCCGGCGTGGAAGTCGGGATCGAACGTAAACGAGGGACGTTCGGCCAGATACCACCCCTCACGGCACCACGGAACACTTCGTGCGGGCTGCAGGTTGGGGAACTCCCCGCGCGGGAACTCTCCGGCCGGTCCGCCCGGAATCTTCGCCGGATTCAGCCGCACCGAAGTCGGAGCCTCCGACTCCAGGGCCGCGCAAAGCGCCGTTCCCTCCTCCATCCCGAGATCCCGCAGGAGTCGGGCGCTAAATGCTTCGGGGAGCATCATCGCTGTTCCCGGGCTTTAAGCGTGTCAAGACGTGCGCAGATCTTCTCAAACACCCCCGGATCCGAAACGAAATCCTCGTGGTCCTTGTCGATGACCAGCACCTCACCCTCGTAGATCGTGTCGATCCAGTGGTTATATTTGTCGTTCAGCCGCTTGAGATACAGTTCGTCGATGTTCATCTCGTACTCCCGGCCCCGTTTGCGGATCTGCGAAATCAGCGTCGGAACACTCGCCTTAAGGTAGATCAGCAGGTCGGGCTGCGGAATCAAGGAGGTAACCAACTGGAAAATCTTCATGTAGGTCTCGATGTCGCGCGTGGTCATCAGGCCCATCTCGTGCAGGTTGTCCGCAAAGATATGCGCATCCTCGTAGATCGTCCGGTCCTGGAAGATCACGCCCGACTCGCTGTCCGAAAGCATGTCCATCGTCTGTTGGATCCGGCTCCCGAGAAACGAAATCTGCAAGTTGAACGCCCAGCGGTTCATATTCTCGTAGAAATCACCGATATAGGGGTTGTCACACTCCTCCAGATAGCACTTCGCGGCGTAGCGCTCCGTCAGCATCTGTGTCAACGTCGTCTTGCCGCTCCCGATATTTCCTGCAATGGCTATATACATGACCGTATCGTTAATGGTTACGCGGAGAACGTGATCAACGTCATTCCGCTTCATCCCTGTTTTATAAGTCTTTGAACCGTATATCTTCAGATACTCCCAACTCTTTTCGCCGAAGCTCAAAGTCCTGTCGGCTGAATGCCCCGAATTTATTTTCCTGAGCCTCCCAGGCCTCTTGCGTATTATCCACGGGTATGATGTAATACTCGGTGATCTGTCGGTCATATCGCTGCAAGGATCGGCCCATACTGTCCTTCAAGGCCCGATAACCCTTCGCAAGAATGAATTCATCGTCATACCCCACGGCATAAACACTCGCTCCGGTGATCCCCGCATAGGGCGCATCCTCGCTTTGCGGGTGATAACACACATCCATATCCTCTTTGGTATCTACCGCTATCAGATAGTAGTTCCCGGTAAGATGCCGTTCATATACAAATCCGCAACTCTGCGCGAAGAGCAGCAAAAAGAGGAATGACACGATGGGTTTCATACACTATATATTCAGTATCCGCTTTGTCCGCATTCGAGTCGCATCCGCCGCTCCGGCATTGCGGCCGCACGCACGCTCAGACCTGACCTTCGCCGCCGATTCCCACAAAAGCCTTCACGTCCTCGATGACCCGCCGGTCGTTCATCAGACGCGGAACCTTGTTCTTGCCCCGCGCCCGCATCCACGCCAGGAAGCTCCCCCGATCCATGCGGATCAGACGCAGGCGTTCGAGCGTCGTGCGACGTTTCGCATCGTAGTCCGAATTGATCGCACGCAGCGCCTCGTCCAACGTCGCGGCAAATGCCTCCAGGTGCTCCGGCTCCCGGTCGAACTCCACCAGCCATTCGTGCGCGCCCCGCTCCCGCAGCGACATGTAGCACGGAGCCACCGTGTACTCGCTCACCACAGCACCCGTCTTCCGGCACACCTCTGCAAGGGCCCGCTCCGCATTATCGACGATCAGCTCCTCGCCGAATGCATTGATATATTGCCGCGTGCGCCCCGCAAAGCGGATTCGGTAGGGGTTCGTCGAGGTGAACTCCACCGTGTCGCCGATCTCGTAGCGCCACAGCCCGTTGTTCGACGTGATCAGCACGGCATATACCTTGCCGCACTCCACCCCTTCGAGCGGCACGATCTGCGTCCCGTGCCGGAACTCGAAGAAGGTCCCGTAGTCCAGCATCAGCAGCATATCGTCGCGCGAGGGATCATCCGCCAATGCAAAAAAGCCCTCCGAAGCGTTATAGGTCTCCATGTAGTGCATCCCCGATGAGGGAATCAGCTCCTCGAACGAGCGCCGGTAAGGGGTAAACTCCACCCCTCCGTGGGCGAACATCTCCAGACCGGGCCACACCTCCAGCAGGTTCCGCTTCCCGGTGTACTCCAGCACCCGGCGCATCAGTGCCAGGTTCCACGACGGGACACCCGCAAAGGCCGTGATGTGTTCGCCCGTACATTCGCGGCAGATCGCCTCGCACTTCGCATCGAAATCCGCAAGGATCGCCGTCTCGATCCGCGGGGCCCGGAACCAGCCGCTCCAGAAGGTCGTCTCGTGGATCAGCAGCGCCGAAAGGTCCCCGACCAGGTTGCGGCCCTCCCGCACGCACGAACCGCCCAACGTCAGCGTCTTGCCTTCGAGCACCCGGCTCCGCGGGTAGTTCCCCGCATAGACCGTCGCCACGTCGCGCATGCCCAGCGTGTGATTCCGCCACAGCGACTCGCGCGTCACCGGGATGTACTTGCTCCGCTCCGAAGTCGTCCCCGACGAGCGCGCGAACAGCGTCACCCGCCCCGGCCAGGCTACGTCCCGGATTCCCGCACGCATCCGCTCGATATAGGGTTTGAAACGCTCGTAATCGAACGTCTCGACCCGCGTCTGGAACTGCTCCAACGTGCGGACATGCCGCAAATCGTAACGCGCCCCGAACTCCGTGCCGCAACCCCGGCGCAACAACCTGCCGAACATCCGCATCTGCGTCTCGACCGGATGGCGGCGAAACCGGTCGATCGACCGCTCCCGCTGCGAAAACCACGCCCTGAGTATGAAATTCCGTAAAGACATCTTCCAACAATCGGCGGAACGCATTTCATCTTCTCCGAGAAAGGATGGGGCAGGTCATTCGCCCCGGCGCCAACCATACCCGCACATCCCGTCAAGCAAAGTCAATTAAACGCGTCCCCGTCAAGCAAAGTCAATTAAAATAGTAGCCCACCTTCCCCACCGAGGCCGGCATGGCGAAAACAACCACCCGATCGTAGGGATTGATCTCCATGTTGTCCACGGCAATGAACACCTTGTCCCCGCGGACAATGCCCCCGATGATCGTATCCTCCGGCAGGCCCAGGTCCTTGATCCGGGCCTTCGTCGCCGGAGAGTTCGGCTTCACGATGAACTCCAGCACCTCGGCGTCACTCCCCGTCAGGCACTTGATCGCCTGTACGTCGGTCGACATCGTGAAACGGAAGATGTTCGACGCCGTCACCAGTTTCTTGTTGATGATCGTGTCGATGCCGATCGACTCGGCCAGGTTGATATAATTCAGGTTCTCGACCTCCGCAATCACCTTCTTCACCCCCATGCGCTTGGCCAGCATCGCCGCCAGGATGTTCGTCTCGCTCCGCCCCGTGACCGCCACAAAAGCGTCCATGTTCGACAGACCCTCCTCCATCATCGCGTCCGTATTACGCCCGTCCTCGTTGATGATCAGCGTCTTGTCCAGCATCTCCGCCAGCCGGTAGGCCTTCTCGGCGTTGTAGTCGATGAGCTTGATATTCACCTCGTCCTGCAACTCCGTAGCCACCCGGATCCCGATCCGCGACCCGCCCAGGATCATCATGTTCCGGATCTCGATGTTCGACTGTCCCGAGAACTCCATCACCTCGTGCACGGCATCCTGCCGCGCTATCACGTAGATCACGTCCCCCTCCATGAACTCCTCGCCTTCCCGCGGAATGATCGTCTGACCGCTGCGCGTGATGGCCACCGTGCGGTAGCTCAGCGGGGCCGGATCGTCGTCGAAACCCGACAACACCCGCCCGACCAGCGGTGAGGCCGGCTCCAGACGGAAAACCACAAGCGACAGCTTCCCGCTCGAAAAATCCACGTACTCCGTCGTCGAGGTGTGACCCAGCAGGTTGATCACCTCCCGAGCCGCCACCTTCTCCGGATAGAACAGGTAGTCGATGCCCATGTCGATGAACATCTCCTTGTTGTTGGGTTCCAGGTATTCGTTGTTGTCGATGCGCGCGATGGATTTCCGCGCCCCGAGCTTCTTGGCCAGCATCGCAGCCACGATGTTGTCGTTCTCCTCGTGGTTCACGGCGATGAACAGGTCGCACTTGCGGACCGCCGCCTTGCGCAGCACCGCAAAGGTCGTCGAATCACCCTCGACGGTTATCACGTCGGCCAAAGCTCCCACCTCGGCCAGCAGCTTCTGATCGCTGTCGACCACCGTGATGTCGTGACCGTTGCCGCTGAGCATCCGCGCCAGGTGGCTGCCCATCTCCCCGGCTCCCGCTATTACGATTTTCATACGCGCGTCCGAATTAAATCCGATTTCACCCGCCATCGCCCGGGACGAGGCGGAGAGCGTCCGGTTTCGGCCGGACAACATTTTTGCAATTTATCTTACAAAGATATACATTTGTACCCGAAAGCCAAAATTTAAACACGCAAAAACCGCCCGCCCATGCCCGCCTGGTTAATCGTCCTGCTCTGCGCCATCGCCGCCGTCGCCTTTTTCGTCGTGGGGATGTCCCTCACGCTGATGATCAAGGGACACCACATCGATTCGGAGATCTCCACCAACAAGGAGATGCAGCGCCTCGGCATCAAGTGTGCCGTGCAGGAGACACGCGAGGCCGACGGTTCGGCCGAGTGCTCCGACAGCCACGCCGCCGCAGGATGCTCCGGGAACTGCGGGGCCTGCGACATCGAACACAAGGCCACCCGATAATTCCGGGAGCAACGATCCGCCCACAAAAAGATCCCGGCATCCGCACAGGACGCCGGGATCTTTATCATAAGACAGGTCTGCTCTGCCGCCCGCTCAGAACGGGCAGAACTTCGACCGGCAATGGAACCACGGATTGTGGAGGTCCTCCTCGTTGTAACGCAGCATCCCGTCATCGGGCAGGGCCCGCGTCGTACCTCCGGCCTCCGCAAGAATCAACTCCCCGGCCGCCGTATCCCATTCATAGGTATGCGTCGTACGCACGTAGTAGTCCACCCGGCCCTCGGCCAGCAGGCAGAACTTGTACGAACTCCCCTGCTCGACAAGCTCCAGATCCGGGAAACGCTCCCGCAGACGGGCCACGTACCCGTGCGTCTCGGGCGTCTGGTGCGAACGCGACAGCGCAACCCGCAGGTGGTCGTGGTGCGACTCCCCGGCCAGCGGAAGCGGAGTCCAGCCGTGTACGATCTCCTCATAGGTATAGGACGCCCCGGGGTCCGCAGCCACATGCTCCTTGAGGTAAGAGCCCGAATCCCGGCCCGCAATATACATCTTCTCGAAGTACGGAACATAGATCACGGCTCCCATGCAGACGTTGTTCTCCATCAGCGCAATGTTCACCGTAAACTCGTTGTTCCCCTTGATGAACTCCACGGTCCCGTCCAGCGGATCCACCAGCCAGTAGAGCTCCCAGTTGCGCCGCTCCTCGTAACGCATCTCACGACCCTCTTCCGAAAGAATCGGAATCCGCGTCGGACCAAGGTACTCCCGAATCGTCTTGTGCGCCATGCGGTCGGCCAGCGTAATCGGCGTCCGGTCCTCCTTCAGACTGATGTCGTAATCATCGAAATTCTTGTACACCTGCATGATCGAGGCCCCGGCTCTGACTGCCGCATTGAAGAGCGGCGGCAGCAGATACATGCGCACCTTGTCGTTTATCATCGTCTCTCGTAATTTTGGGTCGGATACTTCTGTTTCTATTGCCATCGTAAAGGTAACAAGAATTTATGAGACCGGAAAATTTTTCGAACCCCTACTCCATACTTCCTGCCAAAGAGTACAGCATCTGTCCGAAAATCACCACTCCGGCCTCCAAAACCGTGCCCGGATCCCCTCCCGAATTTTTTTTCTGCCCGATGTATGGTTTATCGAAAAATATCCGTATATTTGCAACCCGAATTCATTCAATTACACGTAGAATGTACGTAATCGTAGAGATCGCAGGTCAGCAGTTCAAAGCTGAAAAAGGTCGCAAACTTTATGTTCACCGTCTCCAGGGCGAAGAAAATTCGTCCGTAAGTTTCGACAAAGTCCTGCTCACAGACAACGACGGTCAGGTCAAGGTCGGCGCACCTGTAGTTGAAGGCGCCGCAGTAAAGTGCAAGATCCTCAAGCATCTGAAGGATGACAAGGTTCTGGTTTTCAAAAAGAAACGTCGCACCGGATACCAGAAGTGCAACGGCCATCGCCAGTACCTCACCCAGATCCTCGTGGAAGAAATCGTTGCATAAACCTTTAAAAACTGAAGCATCATGGCACACAAGAAAGGTGTAGGTAGTTCGAAGAACGGCCGTGAGTCGGAAAGCAAGCGACTCGGCATCAAACTGTTCGGTGGTCAGTTCGCAAAGGCGGGCAACATCATCGTTCGTCAGCGCGGAACGGTGCACAATGCCGGTGAAAACGTCGGCATGGGCAAGGACCACACGCTTTTTGCGCTCGTAGACGGAACCGTAGAGTTCTGCAAGAAGGGCGAAGGCAAATCGTATGTCAGCGTAACCCCCCTGAGCGAGTAATCGCACGCGGAGTTGCCTCAACCTCAAAAACAGCCCTCTCGATGATCGAGAGGGCTGTTTTCATATAACAGCGAAACAAGACCTACGCCCCCGAGGCCCGGCCGCCAGAATACGTCTTCCCGAAAAAAACGGAAGACAAAGACGCGGAGGCCCATCCCCGAATAACGCCGATGCCGCCGCCCCAACAGGAAAGCGGCATCGTTACAGATTCGGACCTCGGGATGAAACGGCCCCTATTCGGCGGCAGCCGGCGTCCCGCGGAACGTGGCAACGACCTGATCGCCATCAAGCAGCTTCAACTCCGAGCCCTTGATCTCGTAGCCGTCCACTCCGTCAAGCATCCGCACGAAGGTATCCTCGTACTGCATCTCCGGGCAGGCCATGCGCGTCATGCCCAGCGTCCCGAATTTCAAGCTCTTGCCCTTCAGTTCATAGGAGCCGAAAAAACGGTTGCAATTGGTTCGCCCCGCCACCAGCGTATCGGCAGCATTGAACTCCAGCGTGAAGGCATCCTCCTCCGAAGCAATGGCCGAAGCCGGGATCGACTCCATTCCGGCAAGTTTCCACGTCGTACCCTCCAGCGGAAGCTCCTTCTGAGAGGAGCCGCAGCAGGCGGTCATGGCGAAAAGCAGCGTCGCGGCTGCAAGCATTCCTTTCATCATCATCGTTTCTCTATATAAAATAAGGTGTTGTCGAAATCCTGTTCAAAACCCGGACCAAACAAGCATCCGGAGTTCCCGACGGGCAAAGATAGACAACAGAATCGGGAAAAGCAATCCCCTCAACCGCAAAATACCCGTTTCTGTGGATTTCCCCGAAAATAAACTTTGTACTTGTCGCATTTTTTCTTATTTTTGCACCGTTTCCATCGAAACGGTCCCGTAGCTCAGTTGGATAGAGCAGCAGATTTCTAATCTGCCGGTCGCGCGTTCGAGCCGCGCCGGGATCACTTTTCCTCCCTTTTTTTTGGCCAGAACGGATTTTTTCCCTACATTTGCACGCTTAAAAGCCCGAACAGGGTGAGCGTTTTTAATCCTTTAACAAAATTTTATAGCAAATGGCTGTTAAAATTCGTCTGGCACGTCACGGTAAGAAGGGATTCGCCTTCTATCACATCGTTGCCGCAGATAGCAGAGCGCCACGTGATGGTAAATTCATCGAAAAGTTGGGTACCTACAACCCCAACACGAATCCTGCTACGATCGATCTGAACTTCGAGAAAGCTCTGGATTGGTTACTCAAAGGCGCACAACCTACCGATACCTGTCGGGCTATCCTCTCCTACAAGGGTGTACTCTACAAGAAACACCTGCTGGGTGGCGTAGCTAAAGGTGCATTCTCTGAAACCGAGGCCGAGGCCCGCTTCAACAAGTGGATGGAGGCCAAGACCGGTAAGATCGAGGCCAAGACCAACAAGATCGCTTCCGACGCCAAATCGGCCGAGAAGGCACGTCTGGCTGCCGAAACCAAGATCAAGGAGGAGCGCGCTGCCGCCATCGCCGAGAAGAAGGCCGCTGCCGAAGCTGCTGCCCGTGAGGCCGCTGAGGCTGCCGCTGCCGAGGCCGCAAACGCCGAAGAGGCTGCTCCCGAAGCTCCCGCCGCTGAATAACTTCTGCGAGGGGGGGGGTGAGAGGCCCCGCCACTGAGTAAGGCCGAAGAGGGGGAGGGTGAAGAGCCCGCCGCCGAGTAAGGCCGAAGAAGGGAGGGGGTGAAGAGCCTCGCCGCCAAGTAAGGCCGAAGAAGGGAGGGAGGGTGAAGAGCCCGCCGCCGAGTAAGGCCGAAGAAGGGAGGGGTGAAGAGCCCGCCGCCAAGTAAGGCCGAAGGAGGGAGGGTGAGAAGCCCCGCCGCTGAGTAAGGCCGAAGGAGGGAGGGGTGAAGAGCCCGCCGCCAAGTAAGGCCGAAGGAGGGAGGGTGAGAAGCCCCGCCGCTGAGTAAGCAACTCGCATTCCGATAAAACAGGAGATCGCCCGAAGGGGAGATTTCCTGTTTTTTTTGTACTTTTGACGCAAATTCTTTCACAAATGGCTGTATCCGCTGGACGCATCAACAAACTTTTCGGAACCGACGGGGGCGTCATGCTCTCGCTCTACCCCGCTTTCCCCGACGACTTCGACCCCGCAACCACCCCGTTCATGGTCTCCATCGACGGTCTGGAGGTCCCGCTCTGGTGCGACCGCTTCGAACGCCGCGGTATCGCAGGAGCCACGGCAACCTTTGCCGATTTCGATACCGAACGCCGTGCACAGGAGCTCCTCGGACTCGAATTCCGCATCGAGGAGCCCCAGGATGAGGACGACGACGAATTCTATCTCGAAGATCTGATCGGCTTCGCGGTCATGGCCGAAGAGGCCGGGAAAACCGGAAAAGTCACCGGAACCGTCTCGGACTACTACGACAGCGACGCCAACCCGCTCTTCGAACTGGAGATCGACGGACGCCGCGTGTTGGTCCCGGCCGTCGAGGAGTTCATCGCTCACATCGATTTTGAAGGCCGCACGATGCACCTCGTCCTGCCCGAAGGGCTACTAACTCTTGAATAACGACATGGCACGCGTAGTGATAGGACTCTCGGGCGGCGTCGACTCGTCGGTCGCCGCCTGGCTCCTCAAGGAGCAGGGACACGAGGTCATCGGCCTCTTCATGATCAACTGGCACGATACGACCGGCACGCTCGAAGGCGATTGTCCGTGGCACGACGACCGCGTCTTCGCCGAGCTCGTCGCCCGCAAACTCGACATTGCCCTCCACGTCGTCGACCTCTCGGCCGAATACCGCACACGCGTCGTCGACTACATGTTTGCCGAGTACGAACGCGGACGCACGCCCAATCCCGACGTGTTGTGCAACCGCGAAATCAAATTCGACGTCTTCCTGCGCGAGGCCCTCAAACTCGGCGCCGACTATGTCGCCACGGGACACTACTGCCGCAAGGCCGAAGAGATGCTCCCCGACGGCCGTGTCGTCTACAGGCTCCTCGCCGGAAGCGACCCCAACAAGGATCAGAGCTATTTCCTCTGCCAGCTCTCGCAGGAGCAGTTGAGCCGGGCGTTGTTTCCCGTGGGCGGATTGCTGAAACCCGAGGTGCGCCGCATCGCCGCCGAGCAGGGGTTGGCAACCGCCAAACGCAAGGATTCGCAGGGAATCTGTTTCGTGGGCAAGGTCGATCTGCCGACCTTCCTGCAACAAAAACTCGCCGCACGGCGCGGCAATGTCCACGAAATTCTGCCCTCGTGGCCGAAATACGTGCATACGGAGCTTCCGGCTCCCGGTGAGGAGCCTTCGGACGATCTCCTGGCACGCCTGGCCGAGCCCTGGCACTACACCGTGCGCGACGGCAAGAAGATCGGCGAGCACAACGGAGCACACTACTACACCATCGGTCAGCGGAAGGGTCTCGGGATCGGTGGCCGCAGGGAGTCGCTCTTCATCCTCGCTACGGACACCGTGCAGAATGTCATCTATGTGGGAGAGGGTGACGCGCATCCGGGATTATGGCGTCGGGCGTTGCGGATGTTGCCGGGCGAAATTCACTGGGTGAATCCCGTGCGGGAGCTGGCCGTCGGGCAGAGTGCGCGCTTCGCGGTGCGGATCCGTTACCGGCAGCCGTTGCAGGGCGCGCGGCTGTTCATCCGCGAGTCCGGGGCGTATCTGCTCTTCGACGAACCCCAGCGGGGCATCACACCGGGGCAGTTCGCCGCCTGGTACGACGGGGACGAACTGGTCGGGTCGGGCGTGATCGACGCGTAAGCAGCCCCGGGACCAGCACCGGAAACATCGGCACAACGACAAAAACACGGCCGGGCTTCGACCGGCCGGCAGCGGAGCGACACTCCCCCCAAAAGGCAGGTCGGAGGCCTGCCGAGCCGAAGTCGGGGGTGCACCGGACCGGGCCCGGACCCGGATCCCATAAATATGGAAATAAAATCCCCGCAGGAGGCGCCTTTTCCTATTTATTTTGTATTTTTGCCTTTTGGAAAATCAGTAAAACAGAATGATACGATGACTCAAGAAGAACTTTTCAAAAAGCTGGTCGCTCACTGCAAGGAGTACGGATTCGTATTCCCTTCGAGCGAAATCTACGACGGACTCGGCGCTGTCTACGATTACGGCCAGAACGGCGTGGAACTGAAGAACAATATCAAACGATACTGGTGGGATTCGATGGTCAAACTGCACGAGAATATCGTCGGGATCGATGCCGCCATCTTCATGCACCCCAAAACCTGGGAGGCTTCGGGACACGTGGCGGCATTCAACGACCCGCTGATCGACAACAAGGACTCGAAAAAACGATACCGCGCCGACGTCCTGATCGAAGAGTGGCTGGCCAAGCAGGATGAAAAGATCGAAAAGGAGGTCGAAAAGGCCCGCAAGCGCTTCGGCGCCGACTTCGACGAGGCGAAATATCGTGAAACCTCCCCCCGGGTCGCCGAAACGGCCGCAAAACGCGACGAAGTGCACAGCCGTTTTGCCGCAGCGATGAATGCAAACGATCTGGTGGAGCTGCGCCAGATCATCCTCGACTGCGAGATTGCCTGCCCGATCTCCGGCACGCGCAACTGGACCGAGGTGCGCCAGTTCAACCTGATGTTCTCGACGCAGATGGGTTCGACGGCCGAGGGTGCTTCGACGATCTACCTGCGCCCCGAAACGGCGCAGGGTATCTTCGTCAACTTCCTCAACGTCCAGAAGACCGGCCGCATGAAACTCCCGTTCGGTATCGCTCAGATCGGCAAGGCTTTCCGCAATGAGATCGTGGCCCGTCAGTTCATCTTCCGCATGCGGGAGTTCGAACAGATGGAGATGCAGTTCTTCGTACGCCCCGGAACCGAAATGCAGTGGTGGAACGAGTGGCGAAACACCCGTATGGCCTGGCACCGGGCCCTGGGTTTCGGAGACGACAACTACCGATTCCACGACCATGAAAAACTGGCCCACTACGCAAACGCGGCGACCGACATCGAATACAACTTCCCGTTCGGATTCAAGGAGGTCGAGGGAATCCATTCGCGGACGGACTTCGACCTGGGCAACCACCAGAAATTCTCGGGCAAGAAGATCCAGTATTTCGACCCCGAAACCGGCGAAAGCTATGTACCCTACGTCGTGGAGACTTCGATCGGCGTCGACCGCATGTTCCTCCAGGTGATGTCGGCAGCCTATACCGAGGAGCAGCTCGAAGGCGGTGATTCGCGCGTCGTACTGCGCTTCCCCGCAGCCTTGGCTCCCGTGAAGGTGGCCGTACTGCCGCTCGTCAAGAAGGACGGCATGCCCGAGGTCGCCCAAAAGATCGTCGATCTCCTGAAATACGACTACAACGTCGTCTACGACGAAAAGGATTCGGTCGGAAAACGCTACCGCCGTCAGGATGCCATCGGAACGCCGTTCTGCGTCACGGTTGACGGACAGACGCTCGAAGACGGAACCGTCACCGTCCGCCACCGCGACACCATGGAGCAGGAGCGCGTGAAGATCGAGGCTCTCCCGGCTCTGGTCGACGAAGAGTGCTCCTACCGCAAACTCTTCAAGAAACTGAACCTCTAACCGCCGTTCGACAGGCTCCGGCATGGGACGCATTCTGGCCATCGACTACGGCACAAAACGCACGGGGATCGCGGTGAGCGATCCCCTGCGGCTGATTGCCGGAGCGTTGGATACCGTACCGACCAAAGAGCTCGAACGCTGGCTCGCAGACTACTTCGCAAAGGAGGAGGTCTCGACCATCGTTGTGGGAAAACCCGCTCGGATGGACGGGACGCCCTCCGATACGTGGCGCTTTATCGAACCCCTGGCAAGGCGTTTGCAGCAGGCATGGCCGGAGAAGAAGGTCGTCTTCCACGACGAACGTTTCACCTCGGTGCTGGCGCACCGCACGATGCTCGAAAGCGGGATCGGACGCATGGCCCGACGCGACAAGGCCTTGGTCGACAAGATCTCCGCCACGATTATTTTACAAAGTTACATGGAATTCAACCGATGATTTACCCGATCGTGATCTATGGCGACGAGGTGCTGCGAAAGGAGTGTGCACCCGTTACGCCCGAAAACCTCGACGTGAAAAAGTTCGAACAGGACATGTTCCTCACCCTCGAGGAGGCCGGCGGTGTGGGCCTGGCCGCTCCGCAGGTGGGCAAGAACCTCCGCTTCTTCATCGTAGACTGCACCCCCTGGGCCGAAGAGGACCCCTCGTGCGCCGACTACAAACGGGCCTTCGTGAATGCCGAAATCTACGAATACTCCGAGGACAAGAAGACCTACAACGAGGGGTGTCTCTCGTTCCCGGGAATCTATGCCGACGTTCCCCGTTCGCTGTCGATCCGGATCCGTTACCAGGATACGGATTTCGTCGAGCATGACGAGGAGTTCTCGGGACTCAAGGCCTGGGTCATCCAGCACGAATACGACCACATCCAGGGCAAGGTATTCACCGACCGGATCTCTCCCCTGCGGAGACAACTCCTCAAGAGCAAACTGTTGAACCTGGCGAAAGGAAAATTCCATTGCGCCTACAAAACCAGATAGCATGAAAAAATTTCTTGCCTCCGCACTCTTTGCTGCTGCCCTGATGGCTACGGGATGCGTCAAATCCCCGGTCGTGGGCGGCGCCTACACCGATGTGAAGGACGGACTCGCCGTAACGGGAAATGCCGGATCAAGCAAGGTCGGAACCGCCGAGGTCAAGGGTTATCTCGGACTGGTGGCCCTGGGGGATGCAAGCATCCAGACCGCAGCCCGCGAGGCCGGCATCACACGCATTCATCACGTGGACTATCAGACGAAGTCCTACGTGGGAGTCTATACGATCTATACGATCATTGTCTACGGTGACTGATCGGATGCGGCGAGGAATTGCATCGGGGCGGGCTGTTGCATCGGGCCGCTCTGTTGCATCTGAACGTTTTGTGGCATCGGGCCGGAGGCTGAGGGTCGGAAAAGGGGTTTTGGCGGTTTTTTTTGCCGTCGGAGCGACTTTGGCGGCCTCGGGACAGAACATTCGGTCACACTATGTCTCGAAGGCCGAGACGGACGGAGTAATTTATCATACCCTCCCGGTGACGCTGTTCGAGCACCCCGAAGCGGGTGATCTGACCTTCGACATCACCTACAAGGAGCATCAAACGGGACGTGCTACACTGAACTTCACGTGTCGGATGGTCCGGCCCGAAACGGTCGATTCCGTACGGTTCATATCGGACGGCGTGGTGCTGGCCGGTCCGGTGGAGAAACTCTACCTCGAACCCGAAAAACGGGGATGGAAGCACCGCTATACGTTCGATCTGGACGCTTCGCAGCTCTGCGGATTCTTCGATGAGAAGGCGCTGCCCGAAGCGACACTCTACATCGGTGGAGAGCCGTGGGTATATCGGGCAAAACGATCCGCCTGGCGGACATACGCCCCGATCGGCTACCGGATCTTCGAGATGATCCGCGTAAACGAGGCGCGTTGAGCGGGAGCCGACATCCCGCCATGCCCTCCTCTTCGCCGGGCCCCGGATCTGGTCCGGAACTCTCCCGGGGATCTCGCCGGTCCAGACTCTTCCCGCTGCAATCCACCATCCACCGCACATCTCCGGTGTTCCCGGTGTTCCCAAATGCAAAAAACACCCCGCCTGCCTTTCGGCAAGCGGGGTGTTTTTACGAAAGTCTTCCGGATCATCAGAACCGATAGGCGGCTCCGATGCTGATAACAACCGGATTCGGACGCTCATTGTCAAACATCGGCTGCCACTTCAGTCCGGCAGAGAGATCCCAGTTGGCTGCGACCTTGAAGTCAAAACCGCCACCGATATTTAGACCTGCCGCCCAACGGCCGATGTCATTGGCCGTCAAACCTACGGCAGGATATACCTTCCATTCATTGCTCAGATGGAAAACATACTGCGCATCGACACTCAGATCGAGCGAGCACCCCTTGTGAAGCAGAGCCGTCAAAGAAGGTTCGATCCGCCAGTTGTCCGTGAAACTGTAACGTCCGAAAACACCCAGACCTACCACACCGTCACCGGTATTGGTGTAGATGTTCATGCGCGGGCCCACAGCCCACTTCCCTGCATCCTGAGCCGACACTGCCACGGTTGCAAACAGCGCCGCGATCATCGAAAGAACAATTTTTTTCATATTACCTTGTTTTTATTGAGAGAGTCTTTCGCATATCTGTCAACGACAAACACCGAAGAGGTTCGCAACCGATGAAACCCACATTTTTTCCTGCACACCGGCCAAACCGGATCCTCGTCATACAAATATACGAAAAAATATGGATGTGTTACAAATAAATCCAACGAATCCTACAGATTTACCGATCGAAGAAAATCCCGCAACGGTCAGGTTGCGGGATTTTCAACAAAAACGGAACGGATTCCGCCTGCGGGATTACTTCTGGTTGAGAGCGGCGTGGGCGGCAGCCAGACGCGCGATGGGCACGCGGAAGGGCGAGCAGCTCACGTAGTTGAGTCCGGCGTAGTGGCAGAACTCCACCGACGAGGGCTCACCTCCATGCTCTCCGCAGATGCCGCACTTCAGCGTCGGACGCGTACCGCGGCCCTTGAAGACGGCCTCCCGGATCAACTGTCCCACACCGTTGCGGTCGAGAATCTGGAACGGGTCGTTCTTCAGGATGCCCTTCTCCAGGTAGACCGGCAGGAACTTGCCGATGTCATCGCGCGAGAAGCCGAGCGTCATCTGCGTGAGGTCGTTCGTTCCGAACGAGAAGAACTCCGCAACCTCGGCAATCTGGTTGGCCGTCACGGCAGCACGCGGAACCTCGATCATCGTACCGACCATGTAGTCGATCTTGTCGTTACGCTCCGAGAAGACCTGTTCGGCCGTCGTGTCGATGATGTTCTTCTGGTAGCGGAGCTCCTTGTGGTTGCCGACCAGCGGCACCATGATCTCCACATGTACCGGAATACCCAGCGCCTTGACATTCATCGCAGCCTCGATAATGGCCCGGGCCTGCATCTCGGTGATCTCCGGATAGGTATTGCCCAGACGGCAGCCGCGGTGGCCCAGCATGGGGTTGAACTCGGCCAGCGACTCGACCTTGGCGACGATCTTCTGCAACGAAACACCCATCTCCTCGGCCATCTCCTTCTGACCCTTCTCGTCGTGGGGGACGAACTCGTGCAGGGGCGGATCGAGCAGACGGACCGTTACCGGATAACCGTTCATGGCCTTGAAGAGACCCTCGAAGTCTCCGCGCTGCATCGGCAGCAGCTTGGCAAGAGCAACCCGGCGTCCGGCCTCGTCATCGGCGAGAATCATCTCGCGGATCGCCTTGATGCGGTCTCCCTCGAAGAACATGTGCTCCGTGCGGCAGAGACCGATACCCTCGGCTCCGAATTCGAAGGCCTGTGCGGCATCCTTCGGCGTGTCGGCATTGGCGCGAACCTTCAGCACCGAATACTTCCCGGCAAGCTCCATCAGTTTGCCGAAATCGCCGCTCAGATCGGCAGCCTTCGTAGCCACCTGTCCCAGGTAGACTTCTCCCGTCGAACCGTTGAGCGAAATCCAGTCGCCCTCCTTCACCGTAAAGCCGTTGACCTGGATCGTGCGGGCCTTGTAGTCGATCTGCAGCTCGCCGGCTCCCGAGACACAGCACTTGCCCATACCGCGGGCCACAACCGCAGCGTGCGAGGTCATACCTCCGCGTGCGGTCAGAATACCGGCGGCATCCAACATGCCCTTCAGGTCCTCGGGCGAGGTCTCGATACGCACCAGGACGGCTTTCTGGCCGCTCTTGGCGTAGATCTTCTCGGCATCCTCCGCAAAGAAGACAACAGGACCCGTTGCGGCGCCCGGCGAGGCGGGCAGACCCTTCGTGATGACCTGCGCCGAAGCGATCGCCTTCTTGTCGAAGACCGGGTGGAGCAACTCGTCGAGTTTCGCGGGCTCGCAACGCAGTACGGCGGTCTTCTCGTCGATCAGACCCTCACGCAGCATGTCCATCGCAATCTTCACCATTGCGGCACCCGTACGCTTGCCGTTGCGGCACTGCAACATCCAGAGCTTGCCGTCCTGGATCGTGAACTCGATGTCCTGCATGTCGGTGAA
>CALUIG010000008.1 GCA_944320625.1 uncultured Alistipes sp. | reverse complement strand
ACGGGCGCCACGCTGGCTCTGGCCATCAACGCGCTGCTGATCATCGGTATCTTCTCGATGTTCTACGGCATCCTGCCCTTCAACCTGGAGGTGAACCAGGCGTTCATCGCCGCGATCCTGACGATCATCGGTTACGCGATCAACGACACGGTGGTGGTCTTCGACCGTATCCGCGAGTACCTGGGTATCTATCCGAAGCGCAAGCTGAAGGAGAATGTCAACAACGCCATCAACTCGACGCTGTCGCGTACGATCAATACGTCGGGTACGACGCTCGTTACGCTGCTGGCGATCTTCTTCTTCGGCGGCGAGACGATCCGCGGCTTTATCTTCGCGCTGATCATCGGCGTAGTGGTGGGTACGGCCGCCACGATCTTCATTGCCACGCCCATCGCCTACGATCTGATGGCGAAACGTGCGAAGATCGACGACGAGAAATAGTCCGTTCTTCAAACGGCAGGGTGCAGGAGGCCGTCTTCCCGGGAGGGAGACGGCCTCCTCTTTTGTCCGGGGCGGTGCGGGACAGGGGGCGGGGATGGACCGGACGTGTGCGGCATATTTTTTGCGAAACGGGGAGTGTACCAAAAGTTATCGATCATGACTGAACAGAGAGAAAAGAGCCATGAAGGCACGATTACCGTAGCCGTAGAGAACCGTACGTCGCGGATTCCGTCGATCGCCTACCTGATCGGAGGCGTGAGTGCCCTTGCCCTGTCGACCGGGCTGATGTTGGGAGGCTGCAAACGGGCCTCGATTCTGGTGGGTCAGCTGGCCTCACCGCTGCTGATCATGGGCCTCTACAACAAACTGGTCAAGATCCAGGGTCACGATTCGTTCGATCGTTGATTGCCCGCTCCGCGATGAAACGAGCGCAGAAACGCCTCTGGGCCTGTATATTCTTCACGGCATTGTGTTTTGCCGTGGGCGGGCTTTCGGGTTGGCTCCAGACCTCTTCGCTCCGGGAGTGGTATCCGCTGCTGGAGAAGTCGGCGCTGACGCCTCCGGGGGTTGTATTTCCGATTGTGTGGAGCCTGCTGTACCTCTGCATCGGGATTGCGGGGGGTCTGACGGCCACTTCGGAATCGTCGTTGCGACGGCCGATGCTGCGCCTGTGGATGGCCCAACTGGCCTTCAATTTCGCGTGGAGCCTGTTGTTCTTCACCTTCCGGAATCCGTTTCTGGGGCTGCTGGACCTGTTGACTCTTGACGCCCTGGTCGCCCGTTATCTGTATCGTACGTTTCGTCACGAACGGCCTGCGGGATGGCTTTTTGTTCCCTATCTGTTGTGGTTGCTCTTTGCGACCTACCTGAACGGCTACGTTCTCGTGGCCAACGGCACGGGATTCTGACGGTTTTCCAGGCAGCCGCGGAATCCCGTTGCCAATTTGGCATTTATTTTTTACCTTTGTCTCAAAGATGAAGGTAACACCTATGGAAAATCTGCTGCATTGGATGCGACGTTACGTTTCGCCGGTTTTTCTGGCGTTGCTGGTGGCGTCGTTCATTCTCTGGTACATTGCCAAGTTGAGCTATACCTATACGACGGAACAGACCGTTCGGCTGAGTGTCGACGGTGAGCCGTTCGAGGTGACGTGCGTGGTCGAGGGGATCGGGACGAATCTTTTCGGCTACCGGGTCTACATGAACAAACGGCTTCGGATTCCGCTGTCGGAGCTGAAGACGCACCCGTCACAGGAGGAGGGTCACGAAGGGAAACTCGTCATCGACCCGCAGTCGTTGCAGGATGCCCTTGCCCCGCGTTTCAGCGACATCAAGATCATATCGATCAAGAATATTCCGGAGATCGACCAACCGGCGTCCCAATCATGATGAAGGTGGGAATTACGGGCGGTATCGGGAGCGGGAAGAGTACCGTGTGCCGCCTTTTTGCGCAGCGGGGCATCGCGGTCTACGATTCGGACCGGGAGGCCAAGCGGCTGATGACGGAGGATGCGGCGCTGCGGGCGGGCATCACGGCGCGTTTCGGTGCCGAGGCCTATGCCGACGGGGTGTTGAACCGGAGTTATCTGGCTTCACGGGTCTTTTCGGATGAGGCAGCGCTGGCCGACCTGAATGCACTGGTCCATCCGGCGGTTCTGGCGGATTTTGCGGCGTGGGCCGAACGTCAGTCGGGGCCTTACGTGATTCTGGAGAGTGCGATTCTCTTCGAGGCGGGGCTGGAACACGCCGTGGACCGCACGGTCGCGGTGCTGGCGCCGCTGGAGCTGCGCATCGGACGCACGTGCCGCCGGGACGGCTGCGACGAAGAGTCGGTGCGACGCCGGATTGCGGCCCAGACGGACGACGATACGCTGCGTGACCGGGCCGATTACGCGGTGGTGAATATCTTCGAATCGGACCTCGAACCCGCGGTGGCGGAACTCGACCGCCGTTTTACCCTTGAATCCCGACAGCGACCATGATCCTCGACCTCTCTTCGCCGCGGGTGATGGCGATCGTGAACGTCACGCCCGATTCGTTTTATGCGGGGAGCCGTACGCCGGAAGTCCCGGACATCGAGCACCGGATCCGGGTGGCTGTGGCCGAGGGTGCGTCGCTGCTCGACATCGGGGGCTATTCGTCCCGTCCGGGGGCCGGTGAGGTTCCGGTGGAGGAGGAGTGGCGGCGCGTATCGTTGGGGGTGTCGGCGGCACGGCGGATTGCTCCGGAGATCCCGGTCTCGGTCGATACGTTCCGCAGCGAAGTGGCCGAGCGCGCGATCCGCACGTTCGGCGAGGTGATCGTCAACGACATTTCGGCCGGGGAGCTCGATCCCGGGATGTGGGCGGTGGTGGCCGCGCATGATGTGCCTTACGTGGCGATGCACATGAAGGGCACGCCGCAGTCGATGCAGCGGCAGACCGACTACCGGCGCGACATCACGACCGAGGTGGTCGATTACTTCCGGCAGCGGATGGAGGCGATGCTGACGGCGGGTCTGCGCCGTGAGCGGATTATCCTGGATCCGGGTTTCGGCTTTGCCAAGACCGCGGCGCAGAATTTCGAACTGCTGGCGGGTCTGCCCCGTTTGTGCGAACTGGGTTTTCCGGTGCTGGCGGGCCTTTCGCGCAAGTCGATGATCTACCGTACGTTGGGTTGCACGCCGGCTGAATCGCTGGCCGGAACGGTCGCTTTGGGATGGGAGTGCCTTCGCCAGGGTGCCCGGATCCTGCGGGTCCACGACGTACGCGAGGCGGCGGATACCGTAAGACTTTTCAACGCATACCGATCATGATACGGGTAACGGAGATACACAAGCGTTTCGGCACATTGGAGGTGCTGAAGGGTGTTTCGCTGGAGGTTTCGTCCGGCGAGGTGGTTTCGATCGTCGGGGCGAGCGGCGCGGGCAAGACGACGCTGCTGCAGATTGTCGGGACGCTTTCGCGCCCCGACGCCGGGCGGGTCGAGATCGCCGGGCGGGATGTCTTTTCATTGAATGACCGGGCGCTTTCGCGCTTCCGCAACGAACACATCGGGTTCGTCTTTCAGTTCCATCACCTGCTGGCGGAGTTTACGGCTTTCGAGAATGTCTGCCTGCCGGGGCTGATCGGGCACCGTCCGCGGGCCGAGGTGGAGCGTCGGGCCGCGGAACTGCTCGACCTGATGGGGCTTTCGGCACGCCGCGACCACAAGCCCGGACAACTTTCGGGCGGTGAACAGCAGCGGGTGGCGATCGCCCGGGCGCTGATCAACTCTCCGGCGGTCCTGCTGGCCGACGAACCCTCGGGGAATCTCGATTCGCACAACCGCGAAGAGATCCACCGGCTGTTTTTCGACCTGCGCGACCGCCTGGGCCAGACGATCGTCGTGGTGACGCACGATGAACACCTGGCCTCGATGGCCGACCGGAAGATCACGATGTCCGACGGATTGATTGTCTGCCCGTAGCGTGTCCATCATGGAAAAAACCGAACTGAAGGAACTTCTCGAACGCCTCTACGACCGTTACAACCGTCCGGAATTCATTCCGGAGGACCCGATTTCGGTGCCGCACCGCTATACGGAGCGCGCGGACCGGGAGATTGCGGGATTCTTTGCGGCGACGATCGCCTGGGGAAACCGGCGCTCGATCGTGCGCAACGGCCACCGGATGATGCGCCTGATGGATGATGCCCCGGCGGATTTCGTGCGTCATGCCTCGGATCGGGAGCTTCGCCAGCTGGCATCCTATGCCCACCGCACCTTCAACGGCGGCGACCTGCGGGATTTCGTGCTGGCACTGCGGCGCATGGAGGAGCGCTTCGGCGGAATCGGGGCCTTTTTCGAGACCCGCTATGCGGCGACGCACGATCTGCGGCCCGTGCTGGCCGATTTCCGTCGGGAGTTCTTTGCCGCGGAGCACGCCCCGCGCTGTGAGAAGCACCTCTCGGCCATCGAACGGGGCGCAGCCTGCAAACGCCTCTGCATGTACCTGCGCTGGATGGTCCGGCGCGACGACCGGGGTGTGGATTTCGGCGAGTGGCGCGACATTCCGATGTCGGCGCTCTACTTGCCGCTGGACCTCCATGTCGGGGCGATGGGCCGGGCCCTGGGCCTGCTGACGCGGCGCCAGAACGACTGGCGGGCCGTCGAGGAGATCACGGCGGCACTCCGGGAATTCAATTTCGAGGATCCCGTCCGCTACGATTTTTCCTTGTTCGGGGCCGGGGTGGACGGCTATCTGAAACAGCATGAGTAACGAATCGCATATCGAACGCATCGAGGGAGCCTTCCGCTTCAAGCGCTTCACGGTGCGTCAGGAGCGCTGCCCGATGAAGGTCGGCACGGACGGTGTGCTGCTCGGGGCGTGGACCGAGATCCGGCCCACCGACCGGCGGCTGCTCGACATCGGTACCGGCACGGGGTTGATTGCGCTGATGCTGGCCCAGCGGGCTCCGGAGGCCGAGGTTACGGGCATCGACATCGACGACGTGTCGCAGGCCCGTGAAAACGGCGATGCTTCGCCGTGGGGCGACCGCCTGCACTTCGTGCAGACTCCGGTCCAGACGTTCGATCCTGTGGAGCGGTTCGACCGCATCGTCTCGAATCCGCCGTTCTTCGACGCCACGCTGCCGAGTCCCGATGCGGGGCGTACGACGGCGCGTCATACCGTCACGCTGACCTTCAGCGATCTGTGCGATGCGGCGTTGCGGCTGCTGGCTCCCGGAGGTCGTCTTTCCGTGGTGCTGCCGCAGAGCGAGGTGCGTCGGTTCCTGCTGGCTGCGGGCGGGCGTCTGACGACGCTCCGGCGCACGGAGGTCCGTACGACGCCCCGGCGTCCGGTGAAACGGACCCTGCTGGAGTTGTCGCGGACGGAGGAGGCGGATCGTAGCCCGATCACCGACGAACTGGTGATCGGCACGGGCGAACACGAGGTTTATACGCCCGAATACCGGGCTCTGACCGGGGAATTCTACCTGAAATTTTGACAACCCGCGAAAAAGCGCTACATTTGTCCTGACAGCACAAAATTTTTGTTCCATGAAACTCAGACTTCTGGCGTTTGCCCTGCTGTTTGCGGGGGCCGCTTCGGCACAAAATCCCTATATTGCCCTTCAGGGCGCCACTGAAACGGTCGAGGGAATCCGTATTTCACAGCCGCGGACGATCCTGGCCGTGGATGTCACGGTGGAGTGCGACCGGACCCTTACGGGACCTTATGCCCGTTATGCGCAGAAGTTCCTCGGGGTGCGCGCCTCGCTGGCCGACAAGACGACGTGGAGCATCACGGGGGCACGGATCGCCCTGCTGGACGGTGCTACGTATCTCGATGCCGGAGCTCCGGCTCCGGGCACGACGCGGACCCAAAGTTATGCGGCTTCCGACGGGGAGTTCGCACGCCTGCAACCCGACAAGACCGACCTGACAACCCTCTCGCTGGAGGATGCCGCACGTGTGGCCGCCGAGCGGATCTTTTCGCTGCGCCGTCACCGGCTGGAGCTCATCACGGGAGAAGCGGGCGAGAATGTCTTCGGCGGCGGTCTGGCCGCGGCCCTGGCCGAGATCGACCGGATGGAGCAGAGTTATCTGGAACTTTTCCTCGGCAAACACGTCGTTTCGACCTCCACACACCGCTATGTGGTCTATCCGCAGGCGGATAAGAAACAGTATATCGTCTGCCGCTTCAGCCCGGCTGCGGGACTGCTGCCGGACAGTGATCTTTCGGGCGACATCGTGCTGCTCCAGATCGAACCTTCGGGAGCTCCGGTGGCTGCGGGCCTGGAGGCCGGGCCGAAGGAGTCGAACGTCGTGACGTGCCGCGTGGCCGATCCTTCGACCTGCACGGTTCTCTCCGGCGGACACGAATATGCCCGTGCGGTATTGCCGGTCTTCGAGTTCGGACGCACGATCAACGTCTCCCTGCCGCGTCGCAAGTAAGGTTTCCCGGCATGGATTTCACCTCTCGCATGACTGCCCTGCTCGGGGCCTTCCGCCGCGAGCGGAACGGTGCCGTAGCCGATTCGATGCGCTGTTACGGACGCCCCTGCGGGCTGAACTACGGCGTGAGCCTTCCGACGCTGCGCCGCCTGGCCCGGGCTGAAGGCACGGACCACGACTTTGCCCGTTATCTCTACCGGCAGGATGTCCGCGAATTGCGCCTGGCAGCCTTCCATATTGCCGATCCGGCGCGTCTTACGCCGGAGGAGTATCCGTTCTGGGGCGAGAGGCTTCTGAATTCCGAACTGGCCGAAGAGGGCGCCTTTGCCCTGTTTTGTCACGCCGTGTCGTTCGGAACGCTCTTCGGGACATGGATCTCCCCCGGGACGGATCCGTTGTGGCAGTATGCCGCACTGATGTCCGTCGCCCGGGCTGCGGAACCGCAGGCGGCCTGGATCCCGCAGATTGTCGATACGCTCCACCGGGCCGCTGTTGCGGCTCTTCCGGAGAGTCGTCTGCTTGCCCAGGGTGCCGTTGCGGCCCTCGTGGCCCTGGGTTCCCTGAACGAAGAGAACCGACGGACGGTGCACCGTGCCGCCGGTTCTCTGGGCTCGCTCCCTGCCGAAGACTTCGTCCACGAGGAGCTGGCCTGGCGTCTGGATCCCGGCTGCTGACCTCCAACCCGAATCCCGTTTCGCATGGAGGGCCGGATCAGTTGATCTCGGCCCAGGTGATATTGGCCTGTCGTTTCTCGTCCAGGGCCGTTTCCACATAGGATATTGTTTTTCGGAGCCCCTCGGCCAGGGGTGTGTGGGGCATCCACTCCAGGTCACGGCGGGCTGCCGAGATGTCGGGCACGCGACGTCTCACGTCGTCGATGCGGGCTTCGGTATGCACGATGGGCGACCGGCTACCGGTCAGTTCCACGATTTTTTCGGCCAGGGCCCGGATGGAGACTTCGTGACTGCTTCCGAGGTTGACCGTTCGGACGTTCCCGACCGTCGGGGCCTCCATGAGGCGGATCAGTCCGTCGACGAGATCCTCCACCCAGCAGAATGTCCTCAGCTGCTCCCCGCTTCCGTTGACGACGACCTCACGTCCCTGCAAGGCCGCGACAATCATCTTCATCACGACGCGCTGATCCATCAGGTCGGCGCCGAATCCGTAGGTATTGAAGATGCGGGCGATGCGGGCATCGACGCCGAATTCGGTCTGATAGGCGCGATGGAGGGCTTCGGCGGCTCGTTTTCCTTCGGCGAGGATGCGGTGCGAGGCACAGGCTTCGTCCGAAGTGTAGGCTGCGTCGCTGTAGACGGGGCCGTAGATGCTTCCCGAGGAGGCGTAGACGACCGTGGCATGTCCGTTTCGTGCGGCATCGAGGGCGTTGATGGCCCCGAGCATGCAGACCTTGAGCGTCTCGACCGGCAGGACCTTGCTGTATCTCAGGCTGGAGGGCGCTACGAGATTGTAGATTTCGTTGCATCGGATTCCGAACGGGGTCGTGATGTTGTGACGGACGTATCGGAAATTGGGATGCTGCGCCACTCTCCGCAACAACGGCGAGCAGGCCTTGTCCCGGATGTCCACGCAGTAGACGACGTGTCCGAGTTCGATGAGTTTCAGGCAGAGATGGGTTCCGATGAAGCCTACACCTCCCAATACGGCAATTCTCTTTTGCATCGCTCTTTTTTTGGGAAGAGCGGAGCAATTTCCGTTCCAAGCCGCTGTATGGATCGTATTCCGATCCATATTGTGCGAATTGCGGTGCGCCGAAGGGTGCGACGTCTATTCGAGGAAGAGGGCTTTGGGAAGCTGGTCGATGCTGTTGATCGTCACGACTTCGATCCCTTTCGGCCGTTTGGCGCCCTTCGGGAGGTATCCCGAGACGACGATCCTGCGGAATCCCAGGCGTGCGGCCTCGCTGATGCGCTGTTCGGTACGGGGTGCGGGACGCACTTCTCCCGAGAGTCCGATTTCTCCGGCGCAGCAGACCCCTTCGGCAATGGGTCGGTCGTAGTAGGAGGAGATCACGGCGGCCACGACCGCGAGGTCCAGTCCCGGATCGGCGACCTTGAATCCTCCGGCGAAATTCAGGAAGACGTCCTTCTGGAACATCTTCATTCCGACGCGTTTTTCGAGTACGGCGAGGAGCATGTTCATGCGCCGGGCGTCGTATCCGGTGGTTGAGCGCTGCGGGGTACCGTATGCGGCCCCGCTCACGAGGGCCTGCACCTCGATCAGATAGGGCCTTACGCCGTCTGCGGAGGCGCCTACGGCAATTCCCGACAGGGGCTCTTCGTAGTGGGTCAGGAGGATCTCCGAGGGGTTGTCCACGCCGCGGAGCCCGGCTTCGAGCATCTCGAAGACGCCGATTTCGAACGTGGCGCCGAACCGGTTCTTGATCCCGCGCAGGATGCGGTAGACGTTGTTGCTGTCGCCCTCGAACTGCAGGACGACATCGACGATGTGTTCGAGGATCTTGGGTCCGGCAATGGCCCCGTCCTTGGTGATGTGCCCGATGATGAAGATCGAGGTTCCGGTTGTTTTTGCGTATTTGAGCAGGGAGGCGGCGCACTCGCGGATCTGCGAGACGCTGCCGGCCGAGGAGTCCAGCAGATCGGTGTAGATGGTCTGTATGGAGTCGATCACCACCAGATCGGGGCGTTGTTCGGCGATCTGGGCGATGATGTTTTCCAGGAGTGTTTCGGGATAGACCAGACACTCGTCGTTTCCGATTCCGATGCGTGCAGCCCGCATCTTGATCTGCTCGGCGGACTCTTCGCCCGAGACGTAGAGGGTCTTCAGCCCGTTTGCCGCCAGGGCGATCTGCAGCGAGAGGGTCGATTTTCCGATTCCGGGCTCTCCGCCCAGGAGGATCAGCGACCCGGGAACCATTCCCCCTCCCAGGACGCGGTTGACCTCGGCATTTCCGAGGTCGATGCGGCGGTGTTCGCTTTCGCGGATGTCGCGTACGCGCTGGGGTTTTGCCGAGGGGAGGGGCCCGGCGACCGCTGCGGCCACGGAACCGCTCTCGCGGGCGATGATCTCTTCGGAGAAGGTGTTCCATTCGCCGCACGAGGGGCATTTTCCGAGCCATTTGGGGGCTTCGAAACCGCAATTCTTGCAGAAGAATGCTTTTTTGACCTTGGTAGCCATGCCGTAATCAGTTTGCGGGGGTCGAGGTGTATTCCGTCCGGGTGACTCCGATGACTCCGGCATCGGGATAGCGGGCCTTGAACTCCTCGGTCAGGTCGGTTTTCAGGAGGACCTTGCGCACCCCGTCCGTATCGGTGTATGCGGTGAGATCATAGAGGAGCGTCTTCTCCAGGAAGAGCAGCGTGATCTCGGAGGTCCCGGGCTCCTTGAAGAAAACCCCTGCGAGGTTCCCGGCCTGCGTGGCGGTCTCGAGGGTCAGGGGTCCCCGGTTGTAGCGGGTGAATTCGAGCAGATAGCGCCCTCCGACCTGTACGGGGGCTTCGGCCGTAGCTTCGGCCTGGATCTGCGCAGCCAGGGGATTGACCGGCTCTTCCGAGTCGTCCGACGTGGTTTCCGTCCCCTCCGAGGGCTCTTCGGGATCGGGCGTGAGGAGTGTTGCGTCGACCTCGATGCGCACGATGGGATAGGAGATCGAGTAGAAGACCTCCGAGTCGTCTCCGCAGCCGCCCGCAATCATCGGGGCGGCGAGCAGCGTGAGGTATGTGATGATCTTTTTCATATTCATAGTCCCAGGTCCTGATCGATCAGAATGACGAGAATGCGTCCCGCGGGGTGACAGCGCAACATCTCCATGCGGGTATTGCAGATGCGGTCCGGCGAGTTGCAGTCCATGCAGACGCCGGTTTTGGCACAGGGGGTGCGGAATCCCGGATGTCGGGCGATGTTTTGCGGGGCTGCGATGCGGCGGATTCGCTCTTCGGCTTCGGCCCGGTCGGCGACGATCTTGTTGCGCCCGGCCACGAGAATCACCTTGCGGGGTCCGAAGGCTACCGGGGCGATGCGGTTTCCGACCATGTCGAGCCAGTGGAGCGTACCCTCCGCGGTGACGGCATTGATTCCCGTGATAAAGAGGTCGGACAGGAGGGCCTGACGCCGGATTTCGAGCCGTTCGGGCCGGGGCATCGAGGCATCGAATCCGTCGAGCAGCGTCCAGGTCCCGTTTGCGCGGAGCCAGTCGATGATTCCGGTCTTGCGCATGGTTACCGAGTCTCCGAACGAGACGATCTTCGGGGCTTCGGCCTCGACGACCTCCTTGATCCGTTCGAAGGCCTCCTGCGGAGTTGCGACGACGGCTGTTTCGAAATGGTGGCGTCGGAGCGCCTCGGCGCATGCCGGGATTTTTTCAGTGTTTGTCATGGTTGTCGAGCTTGCGTTTGACGACGGCCGGATTTCCTGCGGCGAGCGAGTCGTCGGGGATGTCGCGCGTGACGACACTTCCTGCGGCGATGATGCAGCGGTTGCCGATCGTCACCCCTGGGCAGACGATCACGCCGCCACCCAACCAGCAGTCGTCGCCGATGCGGATTGCCTTGCCGGTTTCGACCGGCTTGCGGCGTTCGAGGTAGTCCGTCGGGTGGTGCGGGGTGTAGAGCTGGCAGTTGGGTCCGATGAGCGTATGGTCTCCGATCGAGATCCCTCCGCCGTCGAGGAACGTGCAGTTGGCGTTGATGAAGACCCCTTCGCCCAAGCGGATCGGATACCCGTGGTCGCAATGGAACGGCGGCATGATGCGTGCCGTCGGGGCGTGGTGGGGAATCAGGGCCGTGAGCGCCTCCTCGTAGGCCGGGTGGTCGTCGAACGACACGGCATTGAAGCGGGCGAGGTTCACGCGCTTGCGGCGCAGGCTCTCTTCCACATCCGGCGCCGTGAAGTCGTAAAGCTCTCCGGCCAGCATCTTTTCCAGTTCGGTCATCATCCTGCGGCGGGTTTTATTTGATGAAGAAACGGTAGATGTCGTTTCCGTTGGCGTAGAGCAGCAGCATGAGGATGATGATCAGCCCGACGTACTGGGCGGCTTCGAGGACCTTGTCGCTGACCTTGCGGCGGGTGATCATCTCCCAGAAGGTGAAGATGGCGTGTCCGCCGTCGAGTCCCGGGATGGGGATGATGTTCATCACGGCGAGGATGATCGAGAGGAATGCGGTTTTGAGCCAGAAGTCCTGCCAGTCCCAGGTCGAGGGGAAGATGCTTCCGATGGCGAGGAACCCGCCGAGTTCTTCGTACATTTTGGTTTTGGGCTGTACGATCATCTTGAGTTGCTCCCAGTAGGATGCGATGACGTTCCCGGCCTTTCGGATTCCGGCGGGGATGGCCTGCCAGAAGGTGTACTCCTGGGTGCGGAGGGTGTAGGTTGCACGGATGACGCCGAGGGTCCCCTCCTCGGAGACGGGCACGGTGAAGGCCTGAATCGTCTCTCCGTCCCGTTTTACGGAGAGCCGGACCGAATCTCCGGCGTGAGCCTGGATGTACTGCCGGTAGGCGGGGTATTCGACCCCGGCCAGGTCGTCGATCCCGACGATCTCGTCGCCGGGGCGGAGCATCGCCACGCTCGGAGCCACGACGCTGTCGATGACGAACGGCTGGCGCGGGACGAGCAGCCCCTCGTATCCCTTCGACTGGCGCATGGCGATCAGATCGTCGAGCGGGAGGGCGAGTTCGATCTCCTCTCCGTCTCGCAGGACGACGACCTTGCGGTCCGCATCGGTGATGATCATGGCGTTGAGGATGTCGAGGAAGTCGTCGATGCGCTCGCCGTCGATGGTGACGATGCGGTCGCCGTCCTGGAATCCGAGCCGATGCCCGGCCTCGTTGAAGTTGTATCCCCACTTGACATCCTCGTTCGAGAGATAGGTGTTTCCCCAGGTGTAGCAGATTCCGATGTAGATGGCCACGGCGAGCAGGACGTTCATCATCACGCCGGCAATCATGACCAGAAACCGCTGCCAGGCGGGTTTGGCCCGGAACTCCCACGGTTGCACGGCCTGACTCTGGTATCCCTTGTCCATCGACTCGTCGATCATGCCGGCAATCTTGCAGTATCCGCCCAAGGGGAGCCATCCCATGCCGTATTCGGTTTCGCCGCGTCGGAACTTGAAGAGCGAGAATCCCAGATCGAAGAAGATGTAGAACTTCTCGACGCGGATGCGGAAGACGCGGGCCATGAGGAAGTGGCCGAGTTCGTGAATCCCGACGAGGATCGTGAAGCAGAGGAAGAACTGGATGATTTTGACGAGTATGTCCATTTTTTTCGGGGTGTTGATCGTTTGAGTTTTGCGGTCTGTCGTCCGCGGTTTTTATTTTACGGGAACGGTGCCCGGGGTTTCGACGTGGAGGAATTCGGCGGCCAGCCTGCGGGCTTCGGCATCGGCCCGGGCGTAGTCGTCGAGCGAAGGACGTGCGACGAACGTCGCCTTTTCGAGTGCATGTTCGATCGTCGGGACGATGTCAAGCCAGGCGCATTTCCGCCCGAGGAATGCCGCGACGGCCACTTCATTGGCTCCGTTCATCGTACAGGCGGCCGTACCGCCGCGCCGGAGACAGTCGTAGGCGATCCCGAGGGCGGGATACTTCCGGCCGTCGACCTCGGCGAACGAGAGCTGCGGGTGCTCCAGGAAACTGAAGCGTTCGGCGGACCGTTTGGCGCGGTCGGGATACATCAGCGCGAAGCTGATCGGCATGCGCATGTCGGGAGTTCCGAGCTGGGCCTTGATGGCCCCGTCCTCGAATTCGACCATCGAGTGCACGATCGACTGGGGGTGCATCACGACGGAGATACGGTCGGGCGGGGTCCCGAAGAGCCAGTGCGCCTCGATGACCTCGAAACCCTTGTTTACCAGCGTCGAGGAGTCGATGGTGATCTTCGCGCCCATGTGCCACTGGGGGTGTCGGAGGGCCTGCTCGACGGTCACGTGCGCGAGCTCCTCGCGGGGGATGTCGCGGAAGGCCCCGCCGCTGCAGGTGATGATGAGGCGCCGCACCGGGGCCCGTTCTCCGAGCAGACACTGGAAGATGGCCGAGTGTTCCGAGTCGATCGGGATCACCGGGGCTCTGCGCTCACGGGCCAGGGGCATGACGCAGGCCCCGCCGACGACCAGCGACTCCTTGTTTGCCAGGGCGAGTTTCTTGCGGGCCTCGATGGCTGCGACGGTGGGTGCCAGTCCGGCATATCCGACCAGGGCGTTGACCACGACGTCGGAGTCGCCGCCTGCGGCGACCTGCGCCACGGCCTCCTCTCCGGCATAGACTTTCGTGTCGGTATCTGCGAGGGCCTCGCGCAGGGATTGATAATAGTGTTTGTCTGCGATGACGACGGTATCGGCATCGAACTCCCGGGCCTGTCGGGCGAGCTGTTGCCAGTTCCGGTTTGCCGTGAGGATGCGGACTTCGAAGCGTTCGGGGTTTTCGCGCACGACGTCGAGCGTCTGCACGCCGATGGAGCCTGTGGATCCGAGAATGGCGAGACGTTGTTTCATGGGTCTGTTCAGAAGACGATGTAGCGTTCGGGATCGACGGGTTTTCCGTTGCTCCAGAGTTGGAATTCGAAGAGTTTGACCTCTCCGTTTTCGGCTTCGGCATTGTATCCGATCTGTTCGCCGGGTTGTATGGCCTGCCCTGTGGTGACGAGGGACTGGGAGAGATTCCGGTAGATGGAGATGAGGTTTGCGGCGTGCTGGATAACGATGGTGTATCCGTTTTCGGGGGTCCAGAGGCTCTGGACGACGGTTCCCTTGTCGATTGCGGCGACCCGGTCGGCTGCCGCGGCCGCGATTTTCACGCCGTAGCATCCCTGCGAGAGTGCGAAGTGTTCGGTGACAATCCCCTCGATGGGCGACGTGAATTCGATGGACTCCCGGACTTTCCGACGCGATCCGGCATTTTGTCCGGCAATGGCGTATGCCCCGTCTCCCTCCATCTGGGCCCGGAGCAGGGAGTCTTCGCGCGAGGGTACGACGAGGAGTTTCGAGATGCGCGACGAGTCCGAGGGGGCGAGGACCCGGGAGACGGGGGTCCGACCCTCCATGATCAGGGCGATGTTTTCGTTATAGGTCATCATGTCGTTCATGACCCGTTCCATGGAGTCGAGTCGGATGATGTTCTGGATGAGGCTTTCCCGGGAGCGGTCGGCTTCGGTCCGGTATCCGGGGAGGAATTCCAGGACGGGAGTGTATGCGACGAGCGAGAGCGTGATGATGAAGATCGTGAGCAGGAATGCGACCGACCCGGCGAAGATGCTCGCGGGAGATATGTGGACGTGCCACTCTTCGGAGAGGTCGGTGGCGTTCAGCATGTTGAATCGGCGTTTCCGGAAGAATCCGCGCCACCAGCCTCTTATTGTTTTCAACCGGTTCATGATCGGAACAGTTTTGGTTCTGCCCCCGCGGGATCGGGACGGGCGTCGGCCGGATGGCTTGGCATCGGGGCGTGGCTCGGACCGGGTATCGGGCGGGCGTTTGATACCCGCAAAGATAACATAAGCGCTTCGGACTGCCAAATTTATTTACGGATAGGTGCTTTCGGGCGGGTCGGTATTCCGCTTGAAAATCGAAAAAAACTTGGTGATTCGGAGTGAATTTCTTATCTTTGTAAATAGTGAGAAAACCTAAACGTCACAATCAACAATAACATTATGGTAAAACCCACATTACTGGTACTCGCAGCGGGCATGGGATCCCGTTACGGGTCGCTCAAGCAGATGGACGGTGTCGGGCCGAACAACGAGGCCATTATCGACTATTCGATTTACGATGCCATTCAGGCCGGATTCGGCAAGGTCGTGTTTGTGATTCGTCACTATTTCGAGCAGGAATTCCGGGAGATTTTCACTCCGGAGCGATTCGGCGGGAAGATCGATGTCGAGATTGTTTTTCAGGAGTTGGAGTATCTTCCCGACGGACTGACGGTACCCGAGGGACGGGTAAAGCCGTGGGGCACGAACCATGCGGTGATGATGGCCTCGGAGGTTATTCACGAGCCGTTTGCCGTGATCAACGCCGATGATTTCTACGGTTCGGAGGCCTACAAGACGATTGCGGCCTACCTTACGCAGCTCGAGGGGTCGAAAAACCACTACTGCATGGTAGCCTACGATCTGACGAAGACGCTTTCGGAGAACGGGACGGTTTCGCGCGGGGTGTGCGGAGTCGACGCTTCGGGCAACCTGGCCTCGATGGTCGAGCGTACGCAGATCGAGCGGATGCCGGACGGCAAGATCGTCTTCCACGACGGTGGGGCGGACGAGGAGCTTCCCGAGAATACGCCGGTATCGATGAACCTGTTCGGCTTCACGCCGGATTATTTCGGCTATTCGTACGACTATTTCAAGACGTGGTACGATGCGAACTGCGGGAACCTGAAGTCGGAGTTCTACATGCCGACGATGGTCAACAAGCTGATCGGCGACGGCACGGCGACGATGCGTGTGCTGCGTTCGGGCGCGAAGTGGCACGGCGTGACCTACAAGGAGGACAAGCCGGCGCTGATGGCGGCCATCGAGGAGCTGATCGCCGAAGGAAAGTATCCGCGCGATTTGTGGAAATAGGAGATCCGGCTCCTGCCGGGGCGGCGGATCCGCGCCTGGTAGGGAAAAAAGACGGAGTTGCAGCGAGGGTTGCAACTCCGTCTTTTTTGTCGCAGGGTTTCCGCCCGGAGGCGTATTCGTCATTGTTTTTCGCACGGCGGGGCCGGGATCTCTATATGGTCGCACTCCGAGCAGATGAAATGGCTGCGGGGGTCGAATACCGCAGGATACGCCTCCGTACGGAGGATGCGGTTGTCGTCCGAGAAGCGGAATCCGTCCACGCAGTAGAGAGAGACGATGCGGGGGTCGAAGACCCGGAATTCGTTTCCTTCGACACGGATGTTGCGGTGGTAGCGGCTTGCCTTGCGGTCGGGAATCCCGCTGCCCACGGCGATGCAGGCATCTCCCCATCCCCGGCTTCCGAAGTTGCAGTTCTCAAAGAGGTTGTTGCGGATGGTGACGTCGCGGACTCCGGACTGTTCGAACCAGAAGTTCCCGTCTCCTTCGAAGAGGATGGCGGCTCCGGCAATGTGGAAGTAGTTCTCCTCGACGACGATCTTTCCGCGGGATCCGAGCAGCAGTCCGCGGGCCCGGTTCCCGGCCATGCGGCAGCCTCGGATCAACACGTCGGGCCGGATTTCGTCGTCGGCGATCAGGTGTCCGGGGCGGACGGCTTCGGGAAGGGGCTCTTTGAAGGTCACTTCGGAGCGGTTCTTGTTGATGCGCACGACCTTTTCGACGGTCAGCCGGGCGTAGGTCTCCAGCGAGCGGTTGTCGACGACCTCGACGCGCATGCCCGGACGCAGGAAGTCCACGCCGTATTGCCCGCTGTGGCCCCAGCGGAGCCGCACGCCGTTCCGTGCGATGATCTCCTCGACGGGCATGTAGAGTCCGTGTATGTTGGTGGCGTCATCCTTCTGGTTTTCGAACGTACAGTCGAGCAGCCGGATATATCCGTTGCAGTTGGCGAAATGGGTTGCGTCGGCCGTGATGCTGATCATGCGGTCTTTCCCGGGAGCGGGGAGTACGTGGATGCGTTCGAGTTCGATGTCGCGGCTGCGCTGGGCGATCACCCCCATTCCGCCGCAGTGGTGGATGGTGACGTCGCGGAGGGTGATGCCCTGCGAGTCGGAGATCGTGAAGGCGGGATTCAGCCGGTGTGCGGCCCCGAAAACGAGGATATTCCCGACCGATGCTTTCAGGTCGTTGCGGAAGATGCGGATCCGGCCGTCGGGGCGGCGTTCTGCGGGGATCGTGAGGGCCGGGAGCCAGTAGTCGTCGACGTGGAAGGCGGGTTCGCGTCTTTCGGCGTCGAACTCCAGCAGACTGGAGTAGGGGTAGACGCGCCCTTCGTCGTCGAGGAAGCGCAGACATCCCTCCGCGAGGTCGCAGCGGTACTCTTCCGGGAACTCCAGGTCGAGCCATCCGGGGCCGGCGGCCCGGACCACCCCTTCGGAGTGGAACGTACGGGTGAAGTCGATCGTGAGGTCCCGGATCGTGATGTTCTGACACTCCTCCAGGCTGAATGGCGAGACGAATCCCGTGAAGAGGAGCCGGGTTCCGGCGCCTTCTATGACGAAGTCGTGCTGTCGGTCGAGGTCGAACGCGATGCGCTTGAGTCCCTCGTCGTTGTTGCTGATGAACTGATACTTTTCGACGGTGCGGTCGGGGCGGATGCGGAGTACGCCGCCGGGGAGTACGAGCCGTTCGGCTCCGATCTCCGCACAGTGGGCCAGGGCGGCCCGAATGGCCGGTCCGGCATCGGATTGTGCGTCCCGGGCATCGAGGAAATCGCTCAGGAGGACATCTCCGCCCGTTGTCGGGGCGTGGCAGGCCGTCAGTGCGACGATGCCGGCGGCCAGAAGCGTTCGCAGGAAGATTTTCATGGGGGTTCGGTAGGTCATTGGAGGTTGATGCGGATGGTTTCTCCGGGTCGGATCCGGAAGGTGCGGGGGCGGAGACCTTCGGTCGAGAGGTCGACTTGGAGGCGTCCGTCGTGCAGCCGTTCGATCCGCAGGTCGAATTCGTGCCCGAAGGCGTGGATGCGGCGCAGGGCCATGTTCCGCCACTCCGAGGGCATCGACGGGGTGAGATCGAAGCTGCGGAGTCCCGTGGGCCGGATTCCGAACACTCCTTCGGTGATGACGCGGCAGAAGAGTCCGCTTTCGGCGGCGAGATGGCGTTGCGATCCTTCGGGCCAGGCCTCGATCGGGTAGGGGACATGTTCCCCCAGGAGCCTCCGCTGCGCATAGTGGTGGAGGAAATCGGTGGCCCGGTCGGCCTCTCCGGCGATGTAGATGCCGCGCAGGGCGTAGAGGGTCGAACGGTCCCAGAAGGTTGCACTTCCCTGTTCGGTGCGGAGTCCGTCGGGAGTCATCAGCTCCTCTCCGAGCAGGGCCCGGACGGTCCCTTCGCTGCGGGTCCGGATTCCGGCGATCAGCGGCATGCAGATCCAAGAGCGGAGTTTCGTGCAGCCGTCGTAGTAGCGATAGGTTTCATACCCGGCGACCGTGGCTCCGAAATAGCGTTCGATGGCTTCGGCCAACGCTTCGGCCTGCCGTGCGTAGCGGCGGAGCTCCTCGCGCGGACGCCCGATCTCGCCGCCGAGCCGGACGGAGGAACACAGGGCGTCGTAGTAGAGCGTCGAGGTGCAGAGATTGGCCTTTCCGGCCGGGAACCGGCCCTCGAGTTCGTCGGTGTCCGAGGTTACGACCCCCTCTGGCGAGAGCTTGCGGCGGCAGTATTCGAGACACCATTCGATCAGGGGCCACAACTCTTCGGCCTCGCATTTCACTCCGCGGGCCAGGGCGTAGCGGGCGGCTCCGTAGGCGATCATGGCGGCGTCCCCGCGGTCTCCGGCACCGTTCCAGATGTCGTCTCCCTCGGCGATGATCGAACTGGGGAGGGGCTTGAATTCGGGGTTCATGAAGCGGGCGAAGTGCCGGAAGGCGTTGAGCGCCGACCGGTTTGCGACCTCGTATCCGAGCATCGGGAAGAGGGGATTGACATATTCGGCCTGGTCGTTTGCCCAGATGGCGGCGTAGTAACACTCCCCGCCGGGGGCGTGCATGTATCCTCCGCGGGTCTTGATGATGCTCTCTGCGGCCCGGATCTTGGCAAAACGGAACTCGGTGTCGACGATCGGATCGGGGCTTTCGAGCCGGAGTTTTCCGGAGACTTCGCCGACGAACTCCCTGCGCGCTTCGAGTTCCGCTCCGACGTCGACCGGCTGCGGGGTCTCTCCGGCCCGGCAGGCCCGGAAGAGGGCATCGACGATGGTCGAGTCGCCGGGCTGCAGAACCCGCACTCCGGGATCGAGGAGCTCGGCACGGATGACATAGCTTCCCGCTACGCCCCGCTCCGAGGGGGTGGTGATTGCCTGTGCGAACTCCGGTACGGAGATCTCGACACTCCGGGGCCCGATGTTCCGGACAAGGTAGCGTTCGCAGACGACGGGCCGTGTGCGGGAGGGGAAGATCGTCCGCTCCATGGCTACCGAGGGTTCCGGGTTTTCGACCTCTTCGTACCCGGCCCCGACGGCGTTGAAGCTCCAAAGGCTGCGTACGCGCATCGTACCGTCGAGGGCCACCTCCTCGACCCGTTCGAACTGGAGGGCCGAGGCGTTGAATCCCGTCTGGGCGGTGTTTACGGCGAGCAGTGAGGGAATGTCGGTTGCGATGCGGCACATCAGACTGGCATGCGTGTCATTGGGCCGGACGCGCAGCAGGGGGAATACGAGCGAGCGTTCGAGATGGAATGCTCCCTGCGCATCCACCCTCCAGCGGAGGACGGTCGAGACCTGTTCGCCGGTCATTTCGATGTGGTCGCGGTGCGGGATGTCGCCTTCGGGCCGCCAGCGGATCCCGCCTTGGGGATCGATCTGCCAACGTTGTCCGGCGACGGGGAGGGCAAGGGCGGCAAGCGGGATGAGCAACAGCAGTTTTCGGGTCATGATTCCGGATTTTCGGGGGTGAGCGGACACTCGATCCACGGTTCTACGAATGTGCGGATGCGCCGTGTGTACTCCTGCGGATCGTGGAGATAGGCGGCACCGTGGTCCACGCCGGGGAGGATCCACAGCTCCTTGTCTCCGGTCTTGGCCTCGTAGAGGCGGTGGACCATCTCCACGGGGACGACCGAATCGCGGTCTCCGTGGATGAAGAGCATCGGGAGCCGGCTGCGGTGCATGGCCTCCAGCGGGGAGGCCTCGGCGAATCCCCATCCGTAGAGGATCCGGCACCAGAGATCCGACAGTTGGAAGAGCGGGAAGAGCGGCATCGGAGAGTCCTTTTTCCAGGCGTATGCGAAGATGTCGCGCGAAGAGGTGTAGCCGCAGTCCTCCACGGCACAGCGTACGCACGTCGGGAGCGTCTCCTCCCCGGCTGCGATCATCGTGGTGGCGGCCCCCATCGAGACTCCGTGGAGGAGCATCCGCGTGTTGCCTCCGAAGAGCGAGTCGGCCGTCCAGATCCAGTCGAGGACCTCGGCGCGTTCGTTCCACCCCATGCCGATGGCCTTAGGTTCGCTCAGTCCGTGCCCGCGCAGATCGGGAAGCAGGATGTTGTATCCGAGTTCACGGTTGTAGAGATACCCGATCATGAGCATGGTTTGGGCGTTTCCGCCGTATCCGTGAATGAGTACGGCGGTTCGTTTCGTCGGCTCGGGGGCCCGGAGCCACAGGGCGTGGAGCTGTTCGCCGCGGGCGTTCGTCCGCACGGCATCGTGGAGCAGTCCGTTTCTGCGGATGCTGTCGAGCCATCCCGAGATGTGGAGATACTGTTCGGTAACCCATTCCGTATCGGTCAGACGGGGCGGGTGGAGCGTCCGGTAACAGATTGCAAAACTCCAGCACAGGGCGGCGATGAGAAGAATGCCGACGAGTGCCGCCGATACTCCGAGAATTCGTTTACTTGTTTTTTTCATAGTTGAGGTCTTCGGGGTTCATGTGGGAGAGCTGGAAATCGGGCTCGGCATATCCGGCGAATTCGTTTCCTGCGACGAGTACGTTTCGGCAGCCGTCGAGCCGGAACGATTCGCGCTGGGATGCCGAGGCGGGGAAGTCATGGGTCCGTTCGATGCGGTTCCCGACGAATTGCAGCGAGTCGACCGAGCGGGCGTGGATCAGCGGTCTGTCGTAGGTCCGGATGCGGTTGTTGCGGATGCGGATGTTCCGGTGATAGGCCGGGCTTCCGGCATCCGAGGGACGGAAGGAGGGTGTGATGCTGATCACGGCCTCGCCCCAGCCGTTTCCACCGTTGTTCGAGGCCGAGGTTCCGCAGTTTTCGAAGAGGTTGTCGCGGATCTCCAGATCGCGGATGGCGCCCGATTCGAACCAGTAGTTGATGTCCCCCTCGATGAGAATTGCCGTTCCGGCCGTTGTGAACCGGTTCCCGACGACCTCGACTCTTCCGGGCGAGGTGAGCAGGATGCCGCGGGCGCGGTTCGCACGTCCGAACCGGCAGCCGTGGATCCGCACGTCGGCATACCACGAGGCGTTTTCGACGTAGTCACCCGTGCCGAACTCCTCTCCGAGCGGATGCTCCAGGACGGCGACGATCCGACCGCCGCTTTTTGCCTCGATATGTTCGATGCGGTTGCGCGTGCCTCGGGCGACGGTTTCCCGGCTGATCGGCCAGATTTCGTCTCCGGCTTCGAAAACGCGTCTGGCGGGAAACCGGTCTCCGCGCAATTCGATCCGGCGACGGTCCTTCGAGACGCCGACCACGCGGACGTAGACACCGTGGACGTTCAGCGCATCGTCGCCCTGCCCGTCGCAGTCGCATCCGTCGAGTTCGATCAGCCCCCGGCAGTTGGTGAAATGGAACGCATCGGCCACGCAACTGAACCGGCGTCCTTCGGCCCGGTTCACCGTCGTGCAGACCTCCTTGAGGAGGATGTTTTCACAGCGGAGCCCGTAGATGCCCATGCCGGGGGAGTGCCTCAGATCGATCTTTTCGAAGCGCGTGTCGCGGCACTTCACCACAGTGATGGCCGTGGCCAGATAGCGCCCGTGGTAGAGTGCAAGCTGCGTTCCGGGAGGCAGCAGCCGGTCGACCTTCCCCGTGAACCGCACCGTGTCGGGTGCGATCTCGCGGGCCGGCCCGCGGAAGATCGCATTCCGGGCCGAAAGCGGATGGTCGCGCGTGCCGTAGAGGATCGCACCGCTGCGGGGATCGTAGGCCGAGGAGTAACCCTCGGGATCGACATCGCGCACCCAACTCTCTCCGACGAAGCGGATCCGCCCCTTTTCGAACCGGTAGGGATAGCGTTTGCGGTCGATTGTCAGGTCGAGATAGTCGGATCCGATGCCGACGATGGTGGCCTGTGTGATGTAGGGCCGTTGCCAGTCGAGCGAGAAGTTGCGGAGCGTGAGTCCGCAACACGCTTCGGCCATCAGGAGCGAGAGCCTTCCGTGTGCGACGAACTCCGCACCTGCGCCGTCGATGACCAGGTTGCGGATTCCCCGGAGCCTGGCCACGACGTACACCCGGTCGTCCTGCCCCTGGGGCGCGAAGAAGTCGTACCTCCCCGGTTCGAACAGCAGCACGACGGGCCGTCGGCTCTTTCCGATGCGGTCGACGGCGCGCCGCAGTGCCTCCGATGCATCCTCGCCCGAGTCGGGCCGGGCCCCGAAGTCGACGATGCGGAGGGTGTCCGCAGCGGGTGCGGCGGCGAGAACCCCGATTTGCGCGGCGGCGATCAGCGGCAACAGGTATCGGCTAATTCTCATAGAAATAGGGATTGGGGTTTTCGACCGTTTCGGGCAGGTCGTCGCCCTCCAGCCGCTGCACCGTGCAGTCGACCAGACTGATTGTGGCGTTCTTTTTCCAGCCGGAGAAATCGTTTCCGGTCACGGTGACGCTGCGGCAGTGTTGCGCATCGATGACCGAGAGCCCCGCGAACCGGGGTTCGAACCGATGCGAATCGACGAACCGGTTTCCGCGGATGACGAGCGAATCGACCGAGAGGGCATAGACCAGCTGGTTGTCGAAGGTCTCCACGAGATTATCCTCGAAGCGGATGCAGCCGTGGTAGCACTCCTCCCGGCCTCGAGCCTCGTGCGGAATGACGGGATCGACCTGCAGAACGGCCTGCGGGGCCCAGCCTCCGGAGGCCATGTTCCCGAATCGGTTGTTGCGGATCACGACATTGCGCGTGCGCCCCGATTCGAACCAGTAGTTCGCGTCGCCGCAGATGCGGATTCCGGCCATCATCGACGAGAGGTCGCACGCTTCGATGACGACGTTCCCGGGATTCGAAATCAGCAGACTCCGGGCCCGGTTGTAGCGGACCGTGCAGCGGGCGATCACCACGTCGGCTTCAGCCGCCCGGTTTCCGATGGCGATCCGCATCGAGTCGGGCAGCCTTCCCGTGTCGAATCCGGTCCGGAGCAGATAGTGGTTGTCGTTCACCTGCTGGACGGACTCAACCCTTCCGACGCCGATGGTTCTCAGACTGCTGCGGTCGATGAATTCGACCGTATCTCCCGGGTCGGCAAAGTCATATCCCTCCTGCTGGAAGTGCCCGAAGCGGGCGGCGATCCGTTTTCCGTCGCGCTCCGTGACCGGCATGTAGACGCCGTGAATGTTCGTGGCGTCGTCCAGCATGCTCTCGAAGCGGCATCCGATGAGCTGGATCCGTCCCGCACAGCCGACGAAATGGGTGGCATCGGCCGATGCGGAGACCATCCGGCCGCTGCCGGCCGGGACCTCCACGCAATACTCCCTGCAGACGATGTCCCGACACCGCTCTGCGATCAGGGCCATGCCGCCCGAACCGTGGAGCGTGACCTCTGAGAGCTCGATTCCTTCCGTTCGGTAGAACGAAAATCCCGGATAGCGGCGATTGGTCGAATGGGGGCCCTTGTCGGTGTAGATACTCCCCACGGGGGGCAACTCCCGGGCGGTGTATCCGCTCAGCCGGACGATGCTGTCGGCGAGCCGTTCGGCCCGGAGCGGGATTTTCGGATCGTGTTCGTAGCGTTCGGCCGCATAGTAGGGCGAGCGGGTTTCGGGATCGAACAGGATGTTCTCCCCGAAGGGGCTTGCCCAGTCGTAGCCCGTGAACCAGGGTTGTCCGCTGCGGATCTCGAACCGTTCGGGGTTGAGGAGCCGGAGGGTGATGCTGCGGGAGGCGGGATCGTTTGCGATGACCCGGCCCTCGAAGACGAACGGGGCATCGCAGTCGAGCGAGAAGCCGTGGAAGGAGATCTGCTCGCAGTGTGCGGCGCGGAACGGTACGATGGCTCCGTGGAAGCGGAACAGGGTCTTCCGCCCGGCACCCTCGATCCGCACGCGGCGCATGCCGTCGAGCAGGAAGGCGCAACGCTTGTATCCGTTGTCGTTGTTCGAGACGCGGATGTAGCGTCCGGCGGCGCATTCCGGATAGAAGTCGTAGGTTCCCTCTCCGAATCGGATGGTGACCTCGCCTTGTGGCCGTTGTCCGAGGATTTCACGCACGAGGGGCGTGTAGTCGCTGATTCCGGGATCGGGGGCGAGGGAGATCACCTCCGGCTGCGGGGAGCATCCGGAGGCGATCCACACGAGAAGGGCCAGGAGTCGTCGGGTCGGCATGGTGCGGGAATCAGTAGAATACGACTTTTCTCCAGGCGAGACTTCGCTGACCGAGTTCGTTCATGTCGGCGGCATAGTAGAGCCGGACGGCCTGTCCACCGGTCAGATCACCCTCCTCGCTGATGAGGTTGGGATACATGGCCGAGTCGTCGCCCAGATCGAGGAGCGTGGGGGTCTCCCAGGCGATTCCGTCCGGGCTTGTCGAGAGACAGATGAAGCGTCCCCACGAGTGGAATACCATCACCCACTTGTTGAGGTAGTGGTTCCACATCACCGAGGGATTTCCGCCGGCATAGGCGTCGAGGTTGGCGATCTTGGTGTTTTCGCCTCCGAGTTGGGTCTGCTGGTTGCAGCCTTCGGCCGAGAATCCCTGTCCGTCCCATTTTTTCCAGGTTCCGGCCTCACCGGCGGGATCCTCCGAGCAGGCCATCGTGATCATGAAGTTCCCGGGGTCGTTGCAGTATCCCGAGTAGTAGCAGATCCAGGCCTTCAGCCCCTCGTTCCAGACCACACAACCGTCTCCCAGCCCGTAGGATTCGCCCTGTCCGGCCGGATTTTCGGGTTTCGGATCGGTTCCGGAGAGAATTCTCCGTCCCTTCTCCCAGGTCAGACCGTTGTCTTCGGAGTAGGTGACGCCGATGGACTTGTAGGCGGCACTGATTCCGGGCCAGTGGCTTTCGGCATGGAAGAATCCGGCCAGCCGTCCATCCGCGAGTTTGTGCACGCCGATGAACCAGGCGCCACCGTCATAGAATCCCTCCACGGGATCCAGGTCCTTGCCGAATACCTGCATGTCGGCGGTCAGGGCGTTTACGTTCTCCTCGAGCCAGGGGCTTGAGGAGGTCTGACGCAGGGAGTTGTCTGCGGACCAGTAGGTTGTGAAGCGTCCCGAGTCGTCCTTGCTCACGGAGATCTTTCCGTCGAGCCAGAGCATATAGCGGGGGATGTCGGGATTCTGCTGGCAGATGACCCGGTCTCCGACGACGAACGATCCGAAATCGGTGTAGTCGTCGAAGTCGAACTCTTCGTCGAATTCGTAGGGTTTCGAACTGGAGCTGTTGTCGTAGGCGTGTGCGAGGTCGAGCTCCCGGTCACAGGCCGAGGGAATGGACATCAGGAGCAGCCCCGCGGCGTATGTTGCAAGTTTTTTCATGGTTTCGGTATTTGTTGGGACGACGGGTTTTTATTTCCAGAGAGGGTTTTGCTCGATCTTTCCGTTTGAGGCGTCGATGACATCCTGCGGAATGGGGAAGAAGAGGTGTTTGGGCTGAAAGTTCTGAGCCTGGGAGGTTGCAACACTCGAATACTTTTCGAGTTTCTTCACCCCCTCCTCCAGCTTGCCGAACCGCACCAGGTCATACCATCGCTGACCTTCGAAGCAGAGTTCGAAACTGCGCTCGGCGAGGAGCGCATCAGCGAAAGCTTCGCCGCTCATTGCGGGGAGGTCGACCCGGGCGTTCGGCGTCCTGATGTCGACGCCGAAACCGCGTCGTCTCACCTGGTTGACATACTCCAGCGCCTGATCCGACGGAGCGCCGTGTGCGCGCCATACGGCCTCGGCATACATCAGCAGCACGTCGGCATAGCGGATGATCGGGAAGTTGATGGGATTGGCCCAGTTGGCCCATCCGGGTCCCCGTCCCTCTTCGGTCAGGGCGTGCCGGAACTTGTAGGCGTAATAGACGGGTTCTGCGCTGAGGTCCTCCTTGACGAGGTTCTGGTTGTCGTCGTAGACGAACTTGAAGCGGGCGATGTTGTCGCGGCGCAGGTCTTCGGGGTCGAAGGTTTCGTAGAACTCCTGGGTACTCCATACGGCGGTCCAGTAGAGGTTGTTGGGGGTTTGGACTCCGTCCGTGGTTCCGACCTGACCTCCGTAGGTGGTTGTTCCGTTGTTGGCGAATTCCACGTCGAAGAGGTACTCCGAGCTGTACTCGTTCGAGGCATCGAAGAGGCTGAAGTAGTCGGTCACCAGGGCGAACCGTCCGCTGGAGATGACATCGAGGAGTTCGGTTTCGGCCAGAGCTGCGGCCTCGGGATCCTCCAGGGGCTCACCGGCCATCTGGAGATAGACCTTGCCCAACAGGGCCTTGGCGGCATAGTAGTGTGCACGTCCGTTCGCGTTGGAGACGGGGAGTTTGGCGATGGCCTGCTTGAGGTCTCCGACGATCTGCCCGTAGACGTCGGCGATGGATGACTTTTCGGTCTGGACCAGCGCCAGGTCGGTGACTTCGTGGTTGATGATCGGCACTTCGCCGAAGAGTCTCACCAGGTGGAAGTAATAGAAAGCCCGGAGGAAGTAGGCTTCGCCGAGGATCCGGTTTTTCTCGCTTTCGTTTCCGATGTCGGTAGCCGTCAGTCGGTCGATGATGACGCAGGCCCGCTGGATTCCGCGGTACTGTACGTACCAGGTCCGGGAGATATACCGGTGGGCTGGGGTGTAGGTGTAGTTTCCGAGTTCGGTTTCGTTGGCGTTGATGTTGTTGTAGATGATCATCTCGTCGGTTCCGACGCGTCCGAGGATGAGGAATCCCTGGAAGTAGGATCCGAAACGGTCCCCGTTCTCCCATTCGGCCGAGAGCATCATGTTGTAGACTCCGGTGAGTCCCATGTCGAACTCTTCGGCGGTTTTGTAGAAGTTGGAGGTTGCGACGGTGCTTTCGAGCGGGACCTCCAGGAAGTCGCTGCACGATGCGAGGGTGCAGCAGGCGGTTGCGACGGCCGCGATGCGTGCGATCCGGGTGTATGGTATTTGAAACAGATTTTTCATGACCGGCAGTTTTTATTGGAAGAGGATATTGAGTCCCACGGTGAAGGTACGCGGGCGTGGGAAGCACCCATAGTCGAATCCCGAAGTGAGGATGTTGCTCATGCTTCCGGAGCCCTGTTTGGAGTAGACTTCGGGGTCATATCCGGAGTATCGGGTCAGTACGAAGAGGTTTTCGGCGGCGACATAGATCTTGATGGATCCGATGTGGCTGTTCGGACCGAACCATTTCCGGGGACAGGTGTATCCGACGCGTGCGGAGCGGAGTCTGAGGAAGGAGGCATCCTCGACGAATGCCGAGCAGACCTGTCCGTTGGTCATCGTGGAGTACTGTGTGCTTGCGAGGTTCTGCGGCGACCAGCGCTCCTCGAAGAATGCCACCTGGTTGAAGGTGGTTCCCGTGAAGGATGCGAGTTGGTTGTAATTTGCGTTGTAGACGTCTCCGCCCCAGGAGTATTGGAACGAGAGGTTGAGGTCGAAGTTTTTCCAGGCGAGGGATGTTCCGAAGGCTCCGAAGAAGTCGGGAGTCGAGTTCCCGATCACGGTCCGGTCGTCGGAGGTGATTTTCCCGTCCTTGTAGATGTCCTTGAAGCGCATGGATCCGGGCTGTTCGGCTCCGGTTTCTACGGCGACACCGGGTTTTGGGGTGATTCCGTCGATTTCGAAGTCGTTCAGGCCGTAGACGCCTTCGGTGACGTATCCGTAGATGTCTCCGATCTCTCCGCCTTCCTGGAGGATCACGGCATTCTGGCCGCTCAGACAGGTGACACCCAGCAGGATGGGAGCACCTCCCTGGCCGAGTTCAAGCACCTTGGTCTTGTTGCGGGCGAAGTTGGCGAAGAGGCTCCACTTGAGATCCTTCCGGTCGATGATCTGTGCGTTCAGGCTCAGTTCGACCCCTCTGTTCCGCATTTTTCCGATGTTCTGCCAGGCCTTGTCGAATCCGACGATGTTGATGACCGGGGCTTCGAGCAGCAGGTCCCGGGTGACCTTGTCATAGAAATCCGCGGTGATTTTGAGGCGGTCGTTCCAGAGTCCGAGTTCGAGTCCGGCATTTATCTCGCGGGTGGTCTCCCAGGAGAGGTCCTCGTTGGCGATCGACACCGACGACTGTCCGATGGACTCGATGTTTCCGAAGGAGTAGTTCGTTCCGTACAGCTGTGAATAGGAGCCTGCGGTGGGGACATTCGAGTTTCCGACCTCGCCGAGGCTCAGCCGGAGTTTGAGCGTGCTGACGGTGTTCTGGTTCTGCATGAATCGTTCGCTGTCGACGTTCCAGGCGAAGGCTCCGGAGAGGAACGTTCCCCACTTGTTGTTGATGAAGCGCGAGGTTGCGTCGCGGCGGACGGTGAAGGTGGCGATGTAACGGTTGTCGTAGGAGTAGTTGAGACGTCCGATGAGCGAGACGTAACGGATCTGCTCCTTGCTGGAATAGACGTTGAACACCTTGGCCATCTGTGCGTTGTTGGATCCGAGGTCTTCGTATTCGTACTGCGTGGTTTCGTTTCGGTCGTAGAAGGTGGTGTATCCCTGTTCGGTGATGCCGGCGAGCACGTTGAGCCGGTGTTTTCCGAATACGGGTCTCCAGGTGATCGTGTTTTCGTTGATCCAGCTTCCGGATTCGGAGCTGCCGATGATCCCCTGTCCCTTGTAGAAGTAACCCCGGGGCGTGGATGTCGGATAGAACTGGCGGTCCTTGAGCGAGTAGTTGTCGTATCCGGCGGTGATGCGCAGGGTCAGGTCCTTGAGGATGTCGGCCTCGACGTATGCGTTGAGCATCATTCGGTTGATCCGTTTGGAGAGTTCGGTCTCATTGGCGATGTTGACCGGATTGCCGTGATAACCGTCGATGTAGGAGTCGAGTGTCGACTGAGCGACGCCGGCGCGGCGGAAATAGGCCTGGGTGGTTTCGTCGAACTCGAAGGGGAGGGCGGTCAGGGCCGAGGTGATGATACCTGCGACCTGGTCGGTTCCTTCGCCACCGGAGGGCACTCCGTCGTCGACGATGCGGTTGTAGGAGATGTCAACGCCAGTCCGGAGGAAGTCCGTGAATCGGTGGTCGATGGTTGCCTTGGCGGTGATTTTCTGCCAGTTCGTAGCGATCAGGACCGATTTGTTCTGCATGTAGGATCCGGAGAAGAACATGCTGGTCTTTTCGGTCGAATGCGAGACGGAGAGCGAGTGGTTCTGGATGAATCCGGTCCGGAAGATCTCGTCCTGCCAGTCACGGGACTGTATGTTTCCGATCTCTCGGGGCAGCAGGGTGACGGGATCGGTGAACAGCTGGTTGTTCGAGGGGTTCCGGTCGACCTGGTAGGCGGCATACTGCCGGAAATTCATCATGTCGTAGCGGCGGTTCATCTGCTGGAATCCGAAGTAGGTGTTGTACTGGATCTTTCCGCTGTCACCCCGGCCACGCTTGGTGGTGATCAGGATCACGCCGTTTGCACCGCGGTTTCCGTATATGGCCGTGGCGGATGCGTCCTTCAACACTTCGATGGATGCGATGTCGTCGGGGTTTATCATCGAGAGCGAGGACATTCCGGTGTCGTAACCGTCGATGCCTCCGCCGGTGGATGTACTGACGTCGAAGAGGGGGAATCCGTCGAGGACGATCAGCGGGGCGGTGGATCCGGTCAGGGAGTTGGCGCCTCGGATGAGCATGTTCGACTCCGAACCGGGTTTTCCGGAGGAGGAGTTGACCATCAGACCGGCCACACCGCCGGCCAGGGCGTCATCGACGGAGAAGAGTACACGGTTCTGGAGGGCGTCGGCCTTGATCGAGGCGACGGCCCCGGTCATGTCCTTTCTGCGGAGGCTTCCGTATCCGACCACGACAACGTCGTCGATCCGGGTGTCTGCGGGGACGAGTACGACGTCGATCCGGGATCGCTGTCCGACGGTTTCACGGACGGAGTTGTAGCCGAGGAAGCTGAAAACGAGGACATCGTTTGCGTTCCGGACCTTGATCTGGAAGTTTCCTTTGGCGTCGGACGTGGCGCCGAAGGTGCTTCCTTCGATGATCACCGAAGCTCCGGGGACGGGATTTCCGTCGGAGGATGTGATCGTGCCGTTTACGGTGTTCTGGGCGCGGAGTCCGGATGCGGCCAGCAACAACCCGGCGAGGAGAGGTATGAATCGTTTCATGATACGCGGATTTGATCGGTTTAATCTTCGATGAGGTTGATCTGCATGTCGTCCAGATACCAGTTCACGTCACCGGGACTGTAGGACAGGAATGCGAACTGGGGATAGGTATTCAGGAGCGCAGTGTATTTGGTGCTTGCGGCGGTGAATTCGAGCTTGACCCGGGTCCATTCGGACGAGGGCATCATCTGCGGGGTTGCGGGGAGTGTGATCTCCTCGGTGAGGGGATATTCGACATTGCTCCAGATTCCGAGGAGTTCTTCGGGTTGTTCCTGGAAGGGGATGTCGGGGAAGTAGGTGCTCCAGTGGTCGCTTGCGAGGGTCTGGAGGTATTCGTTCCACGACCATGAGGGGAGGAAGTTGTAGGCTCCGAGGAGCAGGATGAGGGTTCCCTGCGGGGCATCCGTCTTCTGCCAGAATGCGATTTCGTACTTTTTCCCGGCCTCGAGCTGGGCGTTGCAGACCCAGTTGTCGCGGGTGAAGAGCTGATAGATGATTCCCGGTTTGATGACGACCTTCAGGGCATTCTGCGAGTGGTCGGCGCCTCCGGAAACGATCGAGACGTTGGTTGCGAGGTCATCGGCACTGGTTGTTGTGTTCCAGTAGGTCCACTTGCCGAAGGAGGACATTTCGAAACGCCAGGGGTCGTAGTTCTTGTCGGGTATGGCGTGCAGCAGGGGGTAGTTCCCGACGATGTAGGTCTCCTCCACGGTGGAGGACATGCCGTCTCCGTCGCGGGTCATCCGGCAGGAGATGCGTGCACCGTCGGCATTGGCCTCGGTCCAGGTGACCTGCGGATTGGGTTCGGTGGATGTTGCGGGGGTTCCGCCCTCGAAGGTCCAGTAGTAGGATGTGGGGTCACCCTCGACCTCGGCGAGTCCGAACGAGGTGGGAGCATTGAGTCGGATACATCCTTTTTCGGTGAGGTCCGTCGTGCGGATTTTGGCTCCGAGGGGGTAGAAGACCTCGATGTCGAACGATGCGGAACTGCTCTCTCCGTTGAGGAAGCGGACCGTGAGGGTTATGGTCTTGACCCCCATTGAATTGAATACGACGGAAGGTTCCGGGTCGGTGGATGTTGCAGGGGTTGCGTCCTGGAAGTTCCATTCGCGGGTTTCGACACCGAGCGAGAGATCGGTGAAGGTGGCGGGTTTTCCGACACTGAACTGAGCCTGGGAGTCGTATCTCCAGGCGAGTTCATAGGGTTGCGTCCACCCGTCCGATGCGTTGTCGCAGGAGGGCGACGCGCACACGAGGGCGAGTACCGGCACGATTTGTAGGAATCGTTGTTTCATGTTTTACAGTTTTTAGGTATGTTGTTTTTTTAGGATTCGGGGAATCCGGCCC
>CALUIG010000007.1 GCA_944320625.1 uncultured Alistipes sp. | reverse complement strand
TCCTTCATCTTGCGGCCGCGCACGACACGCTCCGGATCGTAATAGTGGAATGCCATCGGGTTCTTCGAATCCTTGCCCTCGAAGGGGATTTTCCCCACCGTGGGGAAGTAGCTTTTCGTAGCCATAGTCTGTTCGTTTTATTTGGTTGTTTTTTCGTTGAGTTTCGATTCCACGGCGGCTGTCCAGGCGCGGTAGGTCGACTCCAGCGTCTCGCGGTCAACGGCCACGGGCTCCACGGCCTCCACGCGCCGCAGCGAGGCGAAAGCCTCCTCGCGCGTGCGGTAGTATCCGGCCCCGAGTGCCGCACCGCGCGCCGCACCCAGCGCCCCGTCCGTATTGAAGAGTTCGATGCGGGCACCGGTCAGGGTCGCCAGCGTCTGCCGGAAGAGCGGCGAGAGGAACAGGTTCGCAGCCCCGGCCCGGATCACATCGGGCTTGAGCCCCAGTCCGCGCATAATATCAATTCCGTAGCGGAACGAGCAGGCGATCCCCTCCTGCGCGGCCCGCAGCACATGCGCCGTCGAGTGTCGGTTCAGGTCGAGGCCGAGGATCGCAGCACCGGTCGTGCGGTTTCCGAGCACCCGCTCGGCGCCGTTGCCGAAGGGGAGAACAAGCACCCCCTCCGCCCCCACCGGGACACTCGCAGCCAGGCGGTTCATCTCCCCGTAGTCAAGCGTCCGCTGCACGACATGGCGCCGCAGCCACGAATTCATGATCCCCGTGCCGTTGATGCAGAGCAAAATCCCATAATGAGGCTTCTCGGGCGTATGGTTGACGTGTACGAAGGTGTTGACACGCGACTGCGGGTCGGCCTGCGGCGTATCGGTTACGCCGTAGACTACGCCGCTCGTGCCGCCCGTTGCGGCGATCTCGCCCGCCTCCAGCACATTAAGTGAAAAGGCATTGTTCGGCTGGTCTCCCGCGCGGTATGAAATCGGTGTCCCGGCCGGGATGCCTAACAGGCGCTCCGTCGCAGCGTCCGTCTCGGCCTGAATGCCGATCGAGGGCCCCGCTTCGGGGATCATCCCGTGCGGTATGCCATAGTAATCGGCCACGAAATCGGCCCGGCGTTCCTCCTGAAAATCCCAGAGAATCTGCTCCGACAATCCGCTGACACTCGTTGCGATTTGTCCCGAGAGCCGGTAGGCGATGTAGTCGCCCGGCAACAGGAACTTGTCAATCCGGGCAAAAAGGTCGGACTCGTAGCGCTTGACCCAGGCCAGTTTCGAGGCCGTAAAGTTCCCGGGCGAATTGAGTGCATGGCTCAGACAGAAATCCCGCCCGATCCCTTCGAGGGCTTCGGCCCCGAGCTCCACGGCCCGCGAGTCGCACCAGATGATCGACTTGCGAAGCGGGTGTCCCGCGCGGTCGAGGCAGACCAGACCGTGCATCTGGTAGGTGATGCCGATCGAAACCACCTCACGCAGCGGATGCTCCGATCCGATCCGACGGATCCCTTCGCAGACGTACCGCCACCACATCTCCGGGTCCTGTTCAGCCCAGCCGCTGCGGACTGCATCGATGGGCATCTCCTGGGCGGGATTGGTGGACGACGCCACACATGCGCCCGTCTCGATCTCCAGCAACGATACCTTGACCGACGACGAACCGATATCTATTCCCAAACTTTTCATGATTTTTCCCTTTTCGTTGTTTCCCGCAAATCGTGCGGCCTCAGTATTTCCAGTTGTTGATGAATCCCAGTTTCAATTTCTCCTTGACCGCCTTCTTGTAGGCGTTTCTATTGAAGGTATAGTATTGCGCGGGTTTGTGGGCCACGCCCTGCTCCTTCTCGGAGGTGGGAGTCAGAAAACCCGAAGAGAGGATCTTTTTCCGGAAATTGCGGTTGTCGATCTCGATACCCAAAACGGCGCTGTACAGATTCTGCAATGCCCGGATCGTGAATTTCCGCGGCAGCAGCTCGAAGGCGACCGGCGACTGCAACATCTCGCGGCAAAGGTGCCGCAGAGCTGCCGAAAGAATCTGTTTGTGATCCATGGCCAGCCGCTGAATCGAATCCACGTCGACCCACTGTGCGCCTTTGGCCGTCGTATAGGCGATGGTCCGATGATCGAGCTTCACCAATGCGTAGTAGCCCACAGTCACAACCCGCTCGCTGCGGATACCGTGATAACGGTTGATCCATTCCAACTCCTCACCGCTCACACGCTGCGGGTCGGAAAAGATCTCCATCTGTTTCAGGTAAACGTCCTTGAGGCCCGTAGCCTCCTCCAGAACCCGGTAAGCCGCTTCGGGCAGCGTTTCGTTTTCGAGAATCATCGATCCGGGCAGTTTCAACGGATCGAGATGCGTGTCGGGCTTGTAGTAGCGGCGTTCGATCAACAGCACTTTCAGTGTTCTGCCGTTGAAGCCGAAAACCGCACAGTCTACCGACAGCGACTGGTTCATCTGGATAGTCATGGTGAGGCGAAGTTTCAGGTTGCGTTGGTAAAGTTACCCATTCATCCCGGAGGTTGCAAACTTATCGTAATTTGCACGCTAAGTGTTTAATAACCATGTCTACAAACACCTTCAAAGGCAATTTCCAGCAAATATATAATGCACCATATTACGCTAACATCTGCCGTCTCATCACCCTCCCCAATCCGTATAGCTTCATGCTGCTGCACGATCTTCCGAATGAATGAAGGCATCATCCGGACTAACAAATCCGGTGAGATTTCCGATTGCAAACCTCACCTGAAAATCCCGCCTCACACAACAAGTCAATGTTTGAGCATCTCAGCCGTAAAGGGAATACGATGTCCCTTCGGATCAATCATGCCGGCCTCAAGCACGCCGCCGTTGGCATCAAAATAGCGGAGTTCGATGGGATGGAATCCGCGCCGAAGGGCAATCTGGCCGCTGCGCTCGGTGCGTGAGTGGAGTCCGTCGTTGTCGACTACCAGCCGTCCTCCGATACGCAATATGCTGCCGTCGTCCGAATAGGTGTAGAATGAATAGATCCCATCGTCGGGAATCTCGATATACCCGTCGAAAATCAAGCCGACGTCCCCGATCACATTCTCGGGAATAGCGATCTCTCGACTGATAAAGTTCTCCTTGAGCGGCGCCGAATCGATGTCGGCGCAGCACTCTCCCCCGAAATCAAACCAACGGACCAGAAGTCCCTCGGACAGCGTCCCCTCGGGATTCAGCGCAGGCTGGAAATCCATTTCCTCGAAGAGGGCTTCCACCAGATCACCCTCGACACCGTGAATATCGTAGCAGCGCATCCGCAGACGGCATGCCTCATCTACCGTAAAGGGGGAGGTATAGCGGATCGAGGTGGTATCGGGCACCGAACCATCGAGCGTATAGTAGAGTGTTGCACGTTCAGGGACTGTCAGGTCGACGGACGTACTGCCAACGAAAACATTGCGGTCGCAGACGCCCTCGACATCAGCCAGACGATAGCTCCACCCGCTACGCGACAGCTCTTCCAGATGTCTCGGGAGACGCCTTGCGAAATCCTCGAAATCCTTGCGCTCAGGGCTGCACCAGGCCGTCTCGGCAAGAGCCATGAGCCGCGGGAAAATCCGTACGCCAACCGCCTCCTTCGTGGGGGCCTTCTCGCTCCAGAGATGGCCTTGCACGCCCTCTATCAGTCGGTCATATCCGGGCATGCCACTCGGAACAGGTTCGTAACCGTAAACTTTGGCCAGCGAGTTTCGATCCTGTTCGTCTCCGAAATAGTAATACTCCGACGACGATATGATCACATGCAACCCCTGCTGCAAGGCATCGTTGAGCGTCCCGGGATTCCAGTTGCGCCACCACATCACGAGACTCTCCGGCGAAAGCCCGTCACGCGCCACCTCGTCCCAACCGATCATGTTCTTACCGTGAGCCAGGCAAAATCTTTCCAGTTCACGGGTAAACCAGGGTTGTAATGCCTCCACCCCCTCCAACCGGAGATCGGAAATCCTCCGCTGACAATTCGGGCAGTGCTCCCAGGCCGTACGCTCGACCTCGTCGCCGCCGATATGGACATAGCGTGAAGGGAAGAGTTCGAAGATTTCGGTCAGGACGTTGCGACAGAACTCCAGCGTCGCATCGCGTCCCAGGCAGAGCGGCGTCGAGAAGTTCTCGCCCCAGGCTCCGCCGCGCCCATCACACGAGAGCTCGGGACAGGCCCGCAGTGCCGCCAACGAATGACCGGGGAAGTCGATCTCCGGAATAATTTCCACGCCTCGTTGTGCAGCATACCAGACCAGAGTCCGAATCTCATCCTGCGTATAGAAGCCTCCGTAAAGTCCGTTATTAATTCGGTCCTGCGGCAGCAGAAAACGACTGTCACGGTCTGCCTCGGCCCGTGCCAGACAGAGCGAATCGTTGCGGTCGGGTTCACGCCAAGCCCCGCGTTCGGTCAAAAGCGGATAGCGTCGGATTTCGACCCGCCATCCCTGATCATCGGTCAGGTGCAAATGGAGCCGGTTGAACTTGTAGAGGGCCATGCGGTCGATGAGCGACTTCACTTCGTCGACCGTAAAGAAGTGGCGGGCCACGTCAAGCATCACACCCCGCCACGCAAAACGCGGTTCGTCGACGATCTCGACTTGACGCAACTGCCGACCATCTGTTTCCCAAAGGAGCTGTCGAAGAGTGGCCGTAGCCGAAATCACCCCTTCATAGGAACCTCCGCAGAGCACGATACCGTCGCGCAAAACCTGGAGCCGATAACCCGAAGCCAGCATAGTCGAGTCGAGTCCGAGGGTGATCGGCACGCATCCGTTCCCGGACTCGGTGATGCGGAAGCCACCCTGCTCCAGACAAGCCGCGAGGAAATCGCCCGCCGGCCGCAACAGGGAGTCAGCCATACGGATCGTTACGCCATGCGACAAATCAAGCGTTGCCTGTCCCCGGATCACTTCAACCGGGATCGGAATCAGCAGCGACTCCTTCTGTTCCCTTTCCGCACAAGATGTCAGCCCAAGCACCAACAACCCCAACGCCGCAAAACGAATAATTTTCATATACCAATCAATAAGTTACGGTAGTTTTGAGTTTCAAATCCTCCGAAGAGGCCCCAACGGCGAATTCGAACGCCCCGGGTTCGACCACCCGACGGCCTTGCCGGTCGACAAGCGAGAGGGACTCCTCCCCCACCTCGAAACGCACCGTCTGCGATCCGCCGGCCGGAATCGTCACCCGCCGGAAGCCGCACAACCGGCGCACGGGACGCACGGTCGATGCCACAAGGTCCGAAACGTAGAGCTGTACCACCTCGTCGCCGTCGCACTGCGAGACATTGCGGACCGTACATGAGACCTCGAAACCGGAGGTCGTCGGTTCGACACGCAGCGAATCGTATTCGAACCGGGAGTAGCTCAATCCGTATCCGAACGGATAGAGCGGCCGGGCCGAAGCATCCGTATAGTCATGGTTGGCAGGCCGTTTCTTGTTATAGTAGATCGGGATCTGCCCTACCTCGCGCGGGATCGACAGCGGCAGGCGTCCCGCCGGATTCATTCTTCCGAGCAGCACGTCGGCCACGGCATCGCCGCCCCGCTGTCCGGGATACCACGCCACAAGCAGCGCATCGGCCTGCTCCGAGGCCCAACGCATGTCAAGCGGACGCCCGGCGACGTAAATCACCACCAGCGGGCGCCCCGTAGCCTTCAGCGCCTCAAGCAACTGCTCCTGGGCGCCCATCAGCGTGAGCGTCGCACGGTCGTTGCCCTCGCCGCACTCCATGTCGCTCACCGCACGGTTCGAGACCTTGGCAGCCCCGGTAGCGAGGAACTCCGTCTCAAAGTCCCGGGCACTCGACCCGCCGACCACCGCCACAACGACATCCGCACGCCGCGCGGCAGCCACTGCCGCCGCGATCTCCACCGCCTCCGGATCGCGCACGGCACAGCCGCGCACATACTCCACACGATCGCGGCCCAGGGCCCGTTCCAATCCGTTGCGGATTGTATTGGCCGCCGACTGCTGGGCCGTATAGTCACCCAACTGGTTGTAGATCCGGTCGGCATTGGGGCCGACGACCGCTACGCGGCGCACCTTCGCAGCATCGAGCGGCAACGTGCCGTTGCGGTTTTCGAGCAGCGTGATTGACTGTCGGGCGACCTCCAGCGCCACTTCCGAATGGGCTTCGGAACCCACCTCTCCGGCCGCCTCTTCGTCGACATAGGGGTTTTCGAAGAGACCCATCTCGAACTTCAATGCCAGTACGCGCCGCACCGCCCGGTCGATCTCCTCTTCCGGAACAAGTCCCGATTCCACCGACTCCTTCAACGTAGCGAAAGCCGCCCCGCGCAGGTCGACATCGACACCCGCCCCGAGGGCCTGACGCGCGGCATCGGCCACATCCTCCGCCACGCCGTGTGTCTCCCACAGTCCCTCGATGCTCACCAGGTCCGAGATCACGAAGCCGTCGAAGCCCCACTCGCCACGCAGAATATCGGTCAGCATATGGCGGTTGCAGGTGCACGGGATGCCGTCCACCGAGTTGTAGGCCGTCATCACCGAGCGGGCGCCGGCCCCGACCGCCGCACGGAACGGCGGCAGGTAGGTTTCGCGCAGTTCGCGTTCGCCCAACAGATTCGGACCGCCGTTCTGTCCCGCCTCCGAAGCCCCGTAGGCGATGAAGTGCTTGAGCGTCGAGAGGGCGTGCCGCGGCTCCGAAAGATCCGCCGATCCCAGTCCCCGCACGAAGGCCTCGCCCATGCAGGCCGTCAGATAAGGATCCTCGCCGTAGGACTCCTCGACCCGCGACCAGCGCGGATCGCGCACGATGTCCAGCACCGGACCGTAGGCGATATGCCCGCCCTGCAGGCGGATCTCCGAGGCGATCACCGCGCCCATGCGCTCGATCAGTCCGGGATTCCACGTCGAGGCCTGTCCCGTAGCCGTCGGGAAGACCGTTGTCCCGATGGCCATGTGGCCGTGCGGGGCCTCCTCAGCAAGGAACAAGGGAATGCCCAGCCGCGAGTGCTCGATGGCATAGCGCTGCATCTGGTTCGCCAATCGGGCCGCCAGGTGCGGTGTCAGACCTGTCTCGAGGTTCTTCTGCGTCCACGGATCGGCCCGGAACGCTCCCCACATCATGCCGATGTGCTCCTCCTCGACAGCCTGCCGGAACCGTTCGGTCAGTACCACCGAGTCGCCCCGGCGTTCGTACATCTCCCAGCCGTAGGGCGACTGCAGCTGTCCGATCTTCTCGTCGAGCGTCATTTGGGCGGTCAACAGTTCGGCCCGCCGTTGGGGCGGCAGCGACGCATCGCGCCAGTCGCCCCCGCACGCGGCGAGCGACAGTGTCGCCGCAAAAATCAGATTCGATATGGTCCGTTTCATGGTGTTCCTGTTATTCCTGTGTCCAGTCCGTCGGTTCCGTCCCCATCTCGAAGACCAGGTGACCGCCGGAGATGATGTCGCGGTATTCGATGTAAGGCTTCCGGTAATCAGCCCCATTGAGCGTGATGCGCCGGATGTAGCGGTTCTCCGCCGTGTTGTTGCGCGCCTCGATCGTGAATTCGCCTCCCGGAACGTGCAGCACGGCCCGGTCGATGAGCGGCGAACCGAAGACATAGCGTCCGCCCGCCGGCTCGACCTGGTACATGCCCAGCGCCGAGAGCACGTACCACGCCGACATCTGGCCCACGTCCTCGTTGCCGCAGATGCCGTCCGGACGGTCGTGATAGAGCGTCGTGAGGATCTGACGAACCCGGTCGGCCGTCTTCCACGGCTGGCCCGTCAGCGTATAGAGGTAGGCGACGTGGTGGCTCGGCTCGTTGCCGTGGGCATACTGCCCGATCAGGCCCGAGATGTCGGGCGACGCCTCGGAGCCCATATCACCCTCGGCCACAAACAGAGAATCCAGCTTTTCATGGAACCGTTCCGTGCTGCCGAAGCACCCGACAAGCCCCTCGACATCGTGCGGCACAAGCCACGTATATTGCCAGGCGTTCCCTTCGGTGTAGTCCTGCTCGAGGTGCTTCGAATGAAACGGGTCGAACGGCATCCGCCACTCACCTCGGGCCGAACGCGCCCGGATGAAGCCCGTCGACGGGTCGAAATAGTGACGGTAGGCCCGGCTCCGCGACAGGTAGCGTGCGGCATCCTCCGTGCGCCCCTCAGCCTGTGCAACCTGGCCCAGCGACCAGTCGGCAATGGCGTATTCGAGGCAGTAGCCCACCGATTCGTTGAATTCGTACGGGATATAGCCGTATCGCTTGTAAAGGTCCTGACCGCGGTCTTCACGCTCCATCGCACGCTTCATCGCCTCGTAGGCCGCCTCGCGGTCAAAGCCGCCGAATCCTTTCAGCATCGCGTCCGCCACGACCGGAACCGCCGGATTGCCCACCATGCAGTCCGTCTCGTTGCCCCACAGGTGCCAGACCGGGAGCTTGCCCTGCTCGCGGTCGATGGACAGCATCGTCCGGATCAGGTCCGGAACCCGTTCAGGCTGCGTAAGCGTCAGCAACGGATGGGCCGCCCGGTAGGTATCCCACAGCGAGAAGGTCGTGTAGGTCGTGTGGCCCGGATCGGCATGGATCGCGCCGTCGGCTCCGCGGTAGCTGCCGTCAACGTCCGAGAAGACCGACGGGGCAATCATCGTATGGTAGAGTGCCGTGTAGAAGATGCGGCGCACCGATTCGTCGCGGGTCTCAATGGCAATTTTCGACAGTTCGCGGTTCCAGGCTTCGCGGGCCTCACGGCGTACCGACTCGAAGTCCCAGCCCGGGCATTCCGCCTCCATATTCAGCCGGGCTCCCGCCATCGAGACGCCCGACAGCGCCACCTTCACCAACAAAGGTTCGCCGTCCGTCGCATCATACCCGAAACGGGCATACAGCATCCGACCTTGGGCTTTGGGACCCAGGACCGTCAGACTGTCCCCTCCGAACGTCACGCCCGAGAAAGGACGGGAAAAGCGCATGTGGAAGTAGACCTGCTGGTCCCTGGCCCAACCCGTAGAGCGGCGCCAGCCTTCGACCGTCATGCTGTCCAATACATGCACGCCGCAATCCACAGCCTCGTCCCAACCCTGTCCGTTTTCGAGGTCGAGGATCACGGCGGCATCATCCGTTTCCGGGAATTCATAGCGGCTCAGCCCCACGCGGCACGTCGCCGTCAGTTCCACATCCACGCCGTAGCGCTCCAGCCGGGTGCGGTAGTAACCCGGCTCGCAGGCTTCGTCCGACCGGCAAAAGTAGGACCATTGGCCCGAAGCCGGATCCCCGGCCAGGCCCCGTCCGAAGGCGACCTCGCCCACGACCGGCAGCAGCGACACGTCGTTCAGGTCGCCGATGCCAGTACCGCTTAGGTGCGTATGTCCAAAACCGATCACCGTCGTATCGGCGTAGTTGTAACCCGAACACCAGTCCCACGTCTCGGGAATGCTCGTCGGGCCCAGCTGCACCATTCCGAAGGGAACATTCGCCCCCAGGAAAACATGACCGTGATCGCCCGTTCCGATCCGAGGATCCACCCAGCGGACACAATCCGCCGCAGTGTCGGTTTTCGGGACGGAGCAGGCTCCCAGGCAGGCAGCCAGCAGTAGAAGAAGAGACATCATGCTTTTCATTGTCTTGATTTTTTCAGTCGATCAAGCCCTTGACCTCGATCACCGTCACCGTGTCGCCGGTGTGTACGGAAGTCCGGATGGTAAAGGGCCCGGGATTCATGTAACGGGTCATCAGCCCGAAAGTGACGACCGCCTCGGAATGGGGAGCAATCACCTCGGGACCACTCATCCGCAGATAGGCGCAGCCGGAATCGTAAATCGGACGCAGGGTTCGGTCCGTGGTGTTGTAGAGTCGGATCTCGCGGGTCCGGAACCACTCCCAGGGCTGAAACCGCCGCATCCCCACCGACTCCACATCGGCGCGGAAAACAGCCGAAAGCACATAAGGATGAAAGATCTCCGCCTCGGGAATCCGGTTGATGACATATCCCCGAGCAATCAGCGTGTTGAATTTCTTGTAGTCGCCGTTGGTCGAAAGCACGGTCAGCCCGAATGAAAAAGGCCCCAGGCGGTTTTTGGGATCGAACACCGCATGAACGACACCACGTTCGCCCGGAGCCACGGCCCCGCGGTCATACGTCGGATGCAGACACCCGCATTGCGTATGTACGTCGAGCAGCACGACCGGCTTGTCCGAGACGTTCGTAAATGCGTAACGCAGCCGCACCGGGCCATCGACCTCCCGAACCGTATCAAGGTCGCGGACGGGCGCATCGAAACGCAGCAGAGCCGGATACTCCTGCGCCGCCAAAAGTCCGGGAAGGCCCGACATCACGACCAGCCAGATCCACAAAAAAATCCGTTTCATGCTCTTTACCTCCGTTTTCCAAAAAGGATACGGGCGGCCGCTGCAATGAGCAACCGCCCGATCCGGTCATTAGCCTAATCCCCCATATCGGTTACTCGACCACGGGGCAGTGAATCTCGTCGGTCCAGACGATATTGCTCGTCGTGGCCTCGCCATCGTAACCGTTGCCCGAGAGATCCTTGAATACCTTGCCTTCGGCCTCGTCCAAACGCCAGTAACCAATCAGACCTTCAGCCGTCGACGGGTCGATATAACACTGGTTGTTGAGCAGTTCGATTGGAGTCAGTGCCCGACTCCAGACACGGGCCTCGCTGACCATACCGTTGAAACGACGGTAGTCATTGGCCGAACGTCCGATACAGAAGGCGCTGTTGTAATAGAAGCCCAGATTGACGGGATCACGATCGGCCGAAGATACCGAAGCAACCTCGACTCCATCGATATAGAGCTTCAGCGTAGAACCGTTGTCGACCGTGGCAACATGATACCAGCGGTTCAGACTCAGCGGATTGTCCAGCGCCGAAAGCGTCGAACCGCGTCCTGCTACGTTGAGGATGCTCTTCGGCTCGTCGACACCTCCGATGCTGACATCACCGATGCGGAGCATGAAGTTCTCCTCGACACCGATCAGCGACGAAATGCCGTGGCTCAGGGAACTCCATCCCTTAGCATACATGCGGATCTCCATCGTGCAGGCAGGCAGATTCTCCAATTCGCTCTTGCCACGCATCGTGTTCTCCATATCGATGTTCCAGCTGCCGCCAAAATCGACGCCGCGGGTCTTGATCAACTGATTGAAAACAATGTAGGTCGTCTGCGAGGCTCCCAACACCTGCATCCCGGTCGAAGTGCCGGTAATATGAAGCGGGAGACAGTACAATACGCCGAACTCAAGATCGTCCATCGAGAGGATAGAGACCGATACGGGATCCGACACGGCCGATCCGGCGGCAATCCGCGCCTCGTTGGTCGAGAGCGAATAGCTGCCCTCGGGAAGCAACCGATACGACGTACCGTGTTCGGTATTGTAGGCATCGAGTTCAGAAGAATCGACCTCAAGGAAGACCCCGACCTCCTCTGCTACCTTGGTCGATGAGGTGATGCTCACCGCCACAGTTGACGGTCCGTCGATGTAGACGTTGGTCAAAGGAGAACTTTCCGTGCCGGTGAAGAAGACGACATCGGTGTACTCCTGCGACTTCTGGCAACCCGCAGCCAAAGTTGCGGTTGCCAGAAGAATTGCCATCAGTTTATTGGTTTTCATGGTATGTCTCACGTTTTAGATTATTTCGCATAGATATTGAACTCGCCCGTTCCCATGTTGCTGCCATAGGAGGCATTGATGCGCAAGTAGCGTACCTTCTGCGATCCGTAGAGGGCGATATAGGCATTGGGCAGGGCCACGGAGATGCTGCCGGCACTCTGCGACGGCGTGCCAAGAGCCAGGTACTCCTCACCGTCGAAACTGTACTCGATCATCACTTCGTTCGGAGCGTATTTGCCACTGTAATCCGAACGCGACGTGAAATACATGCCCGTCATGTCGTACTCCTGTCCCATGTCGACGGTAAAGCTGACAGGACCGCCCCATGTGCGGATATAGGTAGCTTCATCACCGTCAAAGAGCGTTTCATAGGTACCCGTATGAATGCCTTCCGAATCGCAGGCGATGATTTTCCAGCCGGAACGGTCCGCCACGGGAGTCCCGGCAATATCGGAAGCCGAGAAGTTCCTGCGGAAGGTTTCGCTGCTGTTCTCAACGGAAACAGCCACATAAACCACACCGCGGCTTTCGCTGAGAACGGCTCCCGACGGTGCCTGAAGCTGCAGCGGAATGAGGTAACCGTTGGTATTGGTCAGCGACGAGAGATCGCCCTGAAGCGTTACAACAACCTGCTCGGCCGACTTGTTGGCACCGGATGCGATCAGACAGGGAACATTTGCCAGATGGATGTACTGGTTGTCCAGGGCGGCATACGAAGTTCCGTGGGCGGCATTGTAGGCGCTGACAAGCGAGTTGTCAACAGCCACACCGACGGAGTATCCCGACGCAGACGAAACAGTCGTCTGTACGTTGAAGGCCGCATTTACTCCCGAGATGGCTCCTGCCACCGTATGATGTGTCAGCGTCCCCGTCAGAACATTGTCCGCGCCGCACTGGGCGTAGATCGTCGGTTCTGTGCTCTCGATCTGGTAAACCTCCATTTCATAGAGATTACGATACCAACCCGAGAAGTCGAACGACAGACGCAGGAAGCGTGCCTCCACATAATCGGCCAGAGCCACATAGTAGTCACCGGCATTCCACGATCCGCCGGTGAAGACACTCTCGCCCGAAGCAACCGTACCGGCCGTATTCCACGACTCACCATCGAGACTGTAGGCGATCGACACATTGTTGAGGCTATAGGTGTAGAGGTGCAGACCAGTTACCATCAGCGTCTGTTTCATGTCGACGGTGATCACGTTACCCGAGGAGGCAAGACCGCTGACCGCCGTAGCGTTGTTGCCGTCGAAAAGGTTGGCGGCATCACCGCAGTCGGCCGTCCATGCCGAGCTGCCGCCGGCAGGGAAGCCGATCATGTCATCGGCCGAGTCGATGTCTCGGATCACATTATTCTCGACCTCGATGCAAACATAAACCACGCTGCGGCTCTCGCTCACGACAGCACTCGACGAGGTAGAAAGTTTCAGCGGCACGAGATACCCCTCCCGGGCCGTCAGACCCGAAAGATCACCCGTCAGCGAGATCCGCACCTCATCGGCCGAAACATTCGCATCGCCGGCAATCGCAATCGAGGCATTCTCAATCTGAAGGTTCTCCGCAGGAAGTGCCTCATAGGAGGTAGCATTCCGTTCATTGTAGGCGGCAATCAGCGAATTGTCGGCTGCTACGGTTGCATTGTAGCCGTTCTGCGAGGAGATCGTCGTGTAGACCTTGAATGCAGCATCCAGATCGCATGTCGAGCCGACACCTTTCTTGTGGGTAATCTTGCCCGAGAGGAGATTGTTCTGACCCGTCATCAGATAGAGCGTCGGATCGGTGCTCTCAATCATGTAGACATCGAGTTCACTCACCGTCGTACTCCAAGACGATGTAAAGTCAAACGACAGACGCAGATAGCGAGCCTCGACATAATCGTAGAGTGCCACATAGCAGTTGCTGCCCGAAGTGACCGTTTCCCCTTCGACAGGCGTACCGCCCTGCAGCCAGGTCTTGCCGTCAAGACCGTACTCGATCGACAGACGCGACATCGAACCGCAGTAGAACGACAGTCCGGTCACCATACGCGAACTCTTCATATCGATGATCACGGTATTGCCGCTCTGCGAGAAGCTGGCCGAAGTCGACGTATTTCCATCGAACATGTTGGCAAAATTCGCACAATCGGCCGTCCATTCGGCACGGTCATTGGCGGGGAATCCGGACATTTCGTCCACCGAGGTGATCGGTCGGATCAGATTGGTCTCGGTCTCGACGAGCAGATAGATCGAACCCATCGACTCGCTGGCACCCATCCCCTCCGAAACGAGACTCAGGCCGGCCAGATAATACTTTTCGGTCAGAGCCACCAGATCGGCCGTCTCATCCAACGATACCTTCACCGTCTCTTCGGTCTGCAGGCTGTTTTCGGGGAGCGTCAGGGTTGCATTCTCGATCGCCAGATATTCCTCCGGCAGCAGGGCATATTCGGTTTCGTGTTCGGCGTTGTAGCTTTCAACGAGAGCCGCGTCGTAAACGATCGACACCGTGGATGCCGCATGTACGGGCGTATTGCAACGTACGGCAAATTCGGTCGAGAAACTGCCCGTCGAACCGGTGGGCCGGTGCGAGATCAGCGTCGAGAAGAAGTTGTCCTCCCCGGCATTGACGTAGGCGAGCGTCGGGGCACCGTCGACCGTGACGGTGTAGTCCTCGAACTCCTCGCAGGAGGCCAGCGACGCAATCATCGCCACGGCCACTGCGGTATATTTCAGCATATTTTTCATAATGAGGATTCGTTTAGGTTATTTGATTACCGCAGGGTTCTGCAACTGAATGCCGCGGCGCAGGTGACCATAGGGCATCTCCTTATCGGCACCCGAATCGGTAGTGTGGTAGTCGCGCTGCACCATGAAGGCCCCGAAACCACCCTTGTATCCCTCTTCGGGCTGGAAAGCCGCCTGATCCTCCAGGCCTCCGCCCGTGGTCCAGTAGTCTCCGATATTCTCCGTGTAGACGCACTTTTCCCAGGGAAATCCCGACACGGCAGAGCAACTATGCGCCCCATAATTCTGACGGACGAAATAATTCAGATAGGGTTCCGTTTCCACAGGAGGCGTATGGCCGTCGACGATCAGCAGTTTCGAGGGATCGGCGCCCTTCGGCCCGATGAACTGCCCGAGGTACTGCACGAAAAGGGTCATGCGTTCGCCATAGATACCGTATTGCTGCTCCTCGCTCGACTCGGGTTCGTAGTCGAGGTCGAGGCCGTCGATACCGTTGTCCCACATCTGCTGCAGCAGGTAGTTGCCGTAGCGCACGCACCAGTCGGGATAGGTACCCGTCGGGTCGTCGGTCGTGGTCTGATTGACCATGTCCTCATAGGTGAGGCCGAAATTGGCGTAGTTCTCGTTCTCCATGATGCGGATGATCGTCGGAGCGACGAGCAGCGTACCCTTCTTGTTACGCATCTCCCACATCTCCTTGTAGGCCAGACTGTTCTGCACCGGATCGGGATAACCGCCCCACAACGAGCAGATGTCCACGCTGTCGGGCAGCGCCGAGAAGCGGTAGGCCGGCGTCGAGGGGTCACCGTTGTAGTCGGCGAACCAGACAAAGCAGAGCGAACGCTCAAACATGGTCGACTTGTAGTTACGCAGGTTCTCGTAGTATTTTTCGCTGTATTGTTTGGCCGGCTGGAGGTTCAGCGGTTCGTAATCGGTATCGCATGCCGTGAAACCTCCGCAGATGAGGGCCAGAGCAAGGCTTATTCCTATTTTTTTCATATTCGTGCTTGAGTTTCAGGTTCTGTGCTTAATTCTTCTTGTCCCACCAGAGCGTCGTACCGCCGTTGTCGCCCGTCGGGTTCGAGGACTCGGCGTTGAGCGTCACGATGGCATTCTGCACGGCCGAAGCATTGGTGGCATACTCCGTCGAGGGGAAGTTCAGACGGCGGATCTGCTTCGACGTACTGATCAGACCGGACTGATTGTTGACCACGTTGGGGAAGATCTTCGGATAACCCGTACGGCGGAATTCCGACCAGGCCTCCTGACCGTCGGGGAAGATGGCCAGATACTTCTGGGTGATGATCCGCTCGAGCATCGTCTCCTCGTCGGCCGAGTCGTCCCAGGCGATAGTGATCTTGCCCAGCGCCGAGGCCGAGTTCGACGAAACGACCATGTCCGTGTAGTCGGCCGGCACCTTCGTATTGTCGGCCATGTAGAGGTCGGCACCGCTGACGCCCTCGGTCGAGAACGAGCATTCGATACCCTTGTTGTAGTACTCGCCGGCAGCCGCCTTCGACCCGAAATGCAACTCGTACTCAGCGCGCAGGAACCACGCCTCGGCAGGCTTCATCCAGACGATCGCGTCGTTGTTCGTGCAGTTGACGCTCGAGAGCAGGTCCGAAAGCACGTAGTCGGCCGTGATGTTGATTCCGTTGCGCACACCGCGGTATTCGCCCCGGCTGTTCTGCGTGAAGTAGGCGGCACGGCGCGGATCCTCATAACCGTTCATATAGGATTCGATGGTGGCTCCGATGCGGCTGTCACCGCCGTTGAACGAGTACTGGATCATGTAGAGCGGGAACTCCCACTGGGTAGCCGTTGCCGGCTTTGCAAACTGGGCTATGTCCGAAGCCTCGGTCATCAGCCCCACCGAATTGTTGATCGCAGCCTCGGCCTGAACTTTCGAAAGCTCGGGATCGGCATAGTAGACCCGCATAGCCAGGCGCAGCCGCAGCGTATTGGCGAACTTCACCCACGCACGCACATTTCCCTTGTAGATGGGGTCGTAGTTGGCCAGCAGCGTCGCCGAGGTGTTCTTCTCGCAGAAATCCGTCAGCAACGTGATGGCGGCATCGAGTTCTTCAAAGAAACGGTTGTAGACCACCTCCTGAGAATCATACTCCTGCTGAATACCGCTGTTGCCGATCGAGAGGTAGGCGATCGGACCGTAAGTGTCGGTCACTCGGTGCATAACGGCAACTTTCAACACGTCAGCCAAAGCCACGGCCTCGGGTGACTCCTCTCGCAGGGCATCCAACTGAGCCCAAGGTCCCATGGCGCGCTGAAAGGCGTCGTCGTGCATGGCATTGTGCCACTCGGCAGCCAGAATATCATAGAGGTTGTTGGCTTTGAAGCTGGATTTCGTAGCTCCGGTGTATCCGGCAAAAATATTGCCTGCCAAATCCTGAATCACCTGGAAATTGGCACTACCATACTCTTCGTCACCTACGATCTGGAAGGTCGGAATCACGTTCTGAGCCAGCTGCATGAAGGCCGAACCGGTGCGGAGGTTGTCCCAACCGAGCATCTCATCGGTCGCCTCATCGGGATTGGTGTTCTTCTCGTAAAAGTCACTCGTGCAGGCTCCCAGCGAAAGAAGGGCTGCCGCAAGCGAGAGTTTTATGCTGTTTTTGAATTTCATGACTGATAGTTTTAGAAGGTTACTTTAACCGAGAAGCCCAGATTGCGCAGGCTTGGCTGTTGGAAATAGTCGATTCCCGACGAGTAGGTTCCGGCTCCCGACACCAACTCGGGATCGAACGGAGCCTTGCAATAGAGCATCAACAGATTGCGGCCTATGAACGAGACATTGAGGCCCTTGATCCACTTGCACCACTTCTGTACGGGAACATCGTATCCGAAAGTCAGCTCGCCCAGACGGACATTGGTCATCGAATAGACGTAGCACGATCCTATAGCACCTTCGCCCATGTTGGCCGTCTTCTCGTAGTAAGCCTGAATTTTGCCGACTCGCTGTCCGTTGACAAGTACACCGCCATTATCACGGGCCTCAGCCGTCACGGCCGAGACTCCGTAGTAGTCCATGGCAGCCTGGGTCAGCGAGACGCCGACACCACCTACGCGGGCATTGAACATAAAACCAAGCGAGAAGCCCTTCCAGTTGAAGTTGTTGCGCCACGAAAGCGTATAGGAGGGGTTCGTATTGCCGGCATAGATAAAATTATTGGGATCGGTAGCCACATCTCCGGCGGGTGAAACCCAGATGTAGCCGTGGTCATCGGTCTTGAGCGTGTTGACGTAAAGATCGCCCATGCGGCCACCCTCACGGACCACCATCTTCACTCCCGTTGTTCCACCCATAACCATCGAATCCTGAGTAATACGCTCGCCGTTGATCTCATAATCGTGAAGCATGCGAACGATCTTGTTGCGGTTGCGCGAGTAGACGACGTTCGACTGCCAGTCGACGGGTCCGAGTTTTTGGTTGACCTCCAGCGAGAGCTCGACACCCTTGTTGTCGACACGACCGCCATTGACGTACATGCTGGTCTTGGTCGAGGTCGACGAAATCGACGGCTGGAAGATCTGATTCAGCGTGCGGGAGTTGTAATAGGTGGCGCCGATGAGAATCTTGTTGCCCCACAACCGGACATCAGCACCGACTTCCCATGACTTCGTGCGCTCGGGCTCATAGTTTTCAGCCGTAAGGAAGGTTGTTGTCTGCGGGCCGTTCGACGATACCGGATAGGTCGGAACTGTGATATAACGCATCGGGCGTTACCTACCTCGGCATACGACGCACGGATCTTGGCATAGGAGAGAACCTTCGACTTCACACCGAAAATGTCTGTCAATACGGCCGAGAGACCCACCGAAGGATAGAACATCGAGAGGCTCTTCGTGTTGACCAATGCCGTCGACCAGTCGTTTCGGCCCGTCACGTCGAGAAAGACCATGTTGCGGAATCCCAGTTGCACGGTGGCGAACACCGACTGCGTCTGATCATTGTAGGTGGTCTTCGAGCTGGCTTTGTTGGCCGTCATGTTGCTCAACGTAAAGAGATTGGCCACAGAGGTCAGATCTCCGCCCAACAGCGTGGCCCGGTATTTCATGTCCTCGATCGAGGCTCCGACGGTAGCCGTCAGAGAGAGTTGCTGGTCGAAGAACGACTTGTTCAGGTTGACCATCACGTCGCCGTAACGCTGCATCGTGCGGTACTCATTATAATAGTAGCGGCCGTAGTCACCGGCGAAGAGTTTGTTGGTCGAAGCGTAGTTCTTCTGCTCGGCCAGCATGTCGGTGTAATCAATTCGGGCACGCCCCGTGACGTCAAGCCAATCGGTGATGTCGTACTTGAGCGAGGCTCCCAGCAGGAAGCGGTTCTTCTCCGTATTGAACATGTTGCGATTGATGATCCAGTAGGGATTCTGCATCGACATGCCCATGTCTCCCCAGTCCCAGTACTGGGTCTTGAAGTTGCGCGAGGCGTCGTAACGCTCGTAGACGGCATACTTGTTCAGATCCTCACTCGGCGAGAGCAGATAGATCGGGACCAGCGGGTTGTAGTACTGACCCGAGGCGAGCATGTTCTGTTCGTTGAGGTTGATATACATGCCCAGCACGCTCAGGTGCATACGGTCCTTGAGGAAAGAGTTGGTATGGCTGGCCGTAAAGTTGTAACGGTCAAATTCATTGTTGGGAATAATGCCCTCGGCCTTGACCACACCGGCTGAGAGGTAAGTCGAACTCTTGTCCTTACCGAACGAAAGGCTCACGGAGTTGGTGGTATTGTAACCCGTCTGGAAGAAGTCTTCGGGCGACCAGGTCGCGGATTTGGACATGCGGCTCGAGCTCCACGACCCGAAGCTGCCCTCCAGAGCGCCATATGAACGCTGGAAATCGGGCATCACGAAGGGCGACATAAAGGTCGTGTTGTTGCTGTACGAAACGGAAAGGCCCTCTTCGCCCATGCGGGTGGAGAGCATTACCACACCGTTGGCAGCCTTCGAACCATAGAGGGCGGCCGACGAGGGACCTGTCAGCACGGACATGTTGCCGATGTCGTCGGGGTTGAACATCGAGATACCGTCACCCGAGGGATTCGACGTCCGCATAATCGTATAGGAGGCCGACGGGGATGCGGTCGAGAGCGACGGAAGCGGAATACCGTCGAGCACATAGAGGGCGTTGTTGTCGTTGTTGATGGACTTCGTACCACGCATGATGACCTTCGTTTCACCGCCGATTCCAGCCGAACTGCTGTTGATCTGCACACCGGCGATACGGCCCGAGAGGTTGTTGACCAGGCTGATATCCTTCGCCTTGAACACTTCGTCGGTCATCACGTTCTGGACATTGTAGGATACGGCACGCTCGGCACGCTTGATACCGAGAGCGGTCACAACGACGGCCTCCAACTGCTGATTGTCTTCCTGGAGGGTGATGTCAAGCATCGTGCGACCGGCAACCGGCACCGACTGTGAAACATAACCGATAAACGATATATTGAGCGTGGCCGATGCGATCTGGCTACTCCACGGGAAATAGAACATACCGTCAAGGTCGGAAGTCGTACCCTGAGTGGTCGAACCCGCCACAAGGATGGTGGCTCCGACAATCGGCATTCCGGTCTTGTCAACGATCTTGCCCGAAAGTCGGTCGACCTGGGCCTGCTGCAGACGAGCCTCGACACCCTTGAGGATCACGTGTTTCTCATCGATGGACCAAGTAATGCCCGTACCGCGGAAAAGCTGGTTGAGGGCGGTCCTGAGGTCACTGCCTCGGAGGTTGAGACTTACATTGCGGATGGATTCAATATCCTTCGTATTATAAAAAAAGGTATAGCCGCTCTGCTGCTCGATCTGTTTGATGACCGAAACTATCGGAGCATCGTTCACTTCGAGGGTTATCGGCTTGATTTCCTGGGCGAAGACCGGCGAGACCAGAACGATCAAGGCAAGACATAGCGTCCATACACGATTCTTCACGGCCATACCGAATCCCGAGACTGAGGGTATCCGTACGCCATTTCCCCACCCAATTGTTTGGGAGGTAATGTTTTTTTTCATAAATTTGTAAAATTGAATTGGATTTCTGCATGCAGCCACTCTGAATGCATGCGTTTTTTGATTCACCATACGGGAAGACGGGGCATGTCTTTCCGTATGTTCTTTTTGGAGAGCAGGTTCAGTTTTTCAATGCCATGAGCAAGTCGGTTTAGGTTAGTGTTCGTGTTCGGTTTTGGTTGTTGTTCAAACGGTTCAATAAACTTCGAAGAGCGTCCGGCCGGCAGAAGCGTCGCGATCGTCCTGGGGCTGTTCGATCTGTTTGAAGCGAATATTCGATGAAATGTTGAAGTAGCGCAGGATTACGTCCAGGCTCTGATTGGAGAAGGTTCCGGTGAACTTGTTGCGGCGAAGCCGGTCGTCCGAGATCCGGAACTGGACGTTATACTTGTTTCCGATGATGCGAAGGGCATCCTCGAGCGAAGTGTTGTTCAGCACAATGCGACCGTCTTTCCACGAAGTATTGCAGGTGACGTCGGCAACGTTAAGATACATGAATCCAGTGCGGGCATCGTAAATGGCCTGCTGGTTGGGCATCATGCGCACAAGTTGCCGATGATGGAGCTGATCGTCATACTTGACGCCCACACGGCCCGAAACGAGAGTGGTCCGAATGCAGTCGTTGTCATAGGCCTCAATATTGAATTCGGTACCATATACCTCAATCTCCACCGTACGGGCCTCGACGACGAATTTGTGATCAGGATCCTTGGCCACATCAAAATAGCCCTCGCCGAAGAGTGTCACGCGACGTTCCTTCCCGAAACGGGCCGGATAGCGCAGATAGGAGTCGGAGTTGAGCCATACGCGGGTATTGTCGGGAAGCGTCACACAACTTACCATGCCGGTCGTCGAACGGATCTCGACCATCGTATTGAATTCACTGCCGAAGTGGACGAGCAACCAGCCCGAAAGGAGGACAAGGGGCAACAGCAACACGGCAGCAACGCGCTCCAGACGTCGGAATCCGCGACGCCAACGCTCGGTCCGGATCCGTAAGCGGACCCGTTTGAGTGCGGCGGCAGTATCGATCTGCTGCCGGGCATCGAGGGCATCGGCCGCAAAGCAGAGATAATAGACCTGCTCGGCGATCTTGCGGTTGTCTTCGGAGAATTGCATCCAGGATTCAACGCGCGCGGTCTCCTCCGCCGTTGTCTCTCCGTTGTAGAACCGGACGAGCAAGCCTTCCATGTCGCATTCTTTCATTTTTTGGAATCGTTTTACCTAAAGACCCTTCAAACAGACTATCTCCTAAACCAAAAATGCTTTTTTTTCAAAAAAAATTTTCCGAAGGCGGGGTTTCACAATAATTTATTACATTCGCATTATGTTTGAAAACCGACAACTCGCAGACATCCGTCTTCTGGAACGGCTCGAGCGGAGCGACATGCAGGCATACGAGGAGATCTTCACCCGCTACTACTCGACGCTGTGTGCCTATACACGCTTGTATGTGCGGGGGGGGGAAATTGGAGAGAATATCATCCAGGATCTGATGCTGTGGCTGTGGGAGAACCGCACGACGCTGCACATCACCGAGTCGCTGTCGCGTTATCTGTTTCGTGCAACACGCAATCGGTGTCTCAAGTATCTGAATCACGAGATGATCGAGCGGCGAGTGTTGGGCCAGCTTTCCGAGAAGTTGCACGACCAGTTCGAGACTCCGGATTTCTACGTCATCGAGGAGTTGCAGGAACGGATCCGCAAGGCGGTCGAACAACTTCCGCCCAGCTACCGGGAGGCGTTCGAACTGAATCGTTTCCAACACAAGACCTATGAGGAAATCGCCATCCTGCTGAACGTTTCACCCAAAACGGTCGACTACCGGATCCAGCAAAGTCTCAAGATATTACGCATAACACTCAAAGAGTATTTACCTCTCATTTCCGTTCTGCTGCTGACGAACTGACCAAGGCGGTACGATTTTGACAACAAGAACACCTTACACTTTCTGACACAGGGTATGAGGATGTCAAATTTTTCAGGGATAAGGGATAAAAGTTTATAAAAAATCACGTCCCATTTTCAAACAAGAAAAAGTATATTCCGATCCCAGCAGTTCAAACGCCTCCGGTCAGATCCGGAATGAATTATCCCAATCTCACAATATCAAATTGTGAGATTTTTTATGGTGTCGGCCCGCCAATTTCAGACACAAAACAGCCATATTTCGACAGAATTTTGTGACCAATTCGTGACCGATTTTTATTTTCCGACTCAGGTCACAAAAAGTCGTGACTCGACTCTGTTCTGTCGCAATTTGTCTGCGCTGTAGATTCCTCATTTTTAACCGATTCAACTAATTTTACAACCTAAAAAATGAGGTTATGGGAAACAGGCTCCCGGCTCAGAAAAGATTACTCGGCAAATGCCTTCAACGAAAGGTGCAGCACCACAAGAGGGAGGGCAGCCTCCAGATTAAAAACGAACCTGCCTATTTTGCCAACGAAAGGCTCCAAGGATCTCGAAGGGGAAACACCGGCACTGATAATTACTCGAAAAATCGCATAAAAAACGTCTTCGTTTTTTTATTTGCGGGATGGCCATCGCACGATATTGGAAAATACCTAAAACACGGGATTGTCGAGTCTCCCTTAAAACAATATTTTTGTCTCCGAATCCAAGTATTTCGTCCTTCCGCCTCCCGTCAAGCGAAATTTCCGACTATTTTTAGGTTTAGTGGACAAATAGTGTAATTTTCTTATAAAATTCTATATATTTGCAAAACCCTTGGAAACAGACCCCTCCTGAGAACAAGCGTCGGTTCCGCCTCCGCTCTTACTATCTGCAACTGAAACCGCACTGCAAAACCCTTTGATTGGATACGAACTAAAACCCGATTGAATGAATAAACTCTACCTCGCCGGACTCTTTTTCTGGATTTTTCTCCTGTCGAGCGGGAGTGTGCTGGCCCAGGATAAACCGGCCAAACAGCGTTACGAAATCTCCGGAACCATCACCGACAACCACGGACAGGCACTCCCTGGAGCCACCGTGCGCATCAAAGGCACCATGCAGGGCACCGTGACCGACACCAACGGGCACTATACGCTGCGCGGAGAATGGGCCTTGGGCGACATCATCCTCTTCACCTTCATCGGCATGAAGGAGGTCGCCGTGAAATACTCCGGCCAGCAGACGCAGGATGCCGCCATGGTACAGGATGCCACGAATGTGAACGAAGTGGTCGTCGTCGCCCGCCGCAACATCAACGAACTGGACATCCGTGCCAAATCGGGCGTCGTGCAACGGGTGGACATGGAGCGGCTGAACGACAAGCCAATGATCGACATGTCGCTCGCCCTGCAAGGTGCCGTGCCGGGACTCATCGTCACCAATACGGGCGACCTGGGCTCCAAACCCCAGATCCGCCTTCGGGGCAATTCGTCGTTCCGGGCCGGTGATACGGCCAACGAGCCCCTCTACGTGATGGACGGCCAAGTGATCTCGTCGGATGCCTTCCTGACGCTCAATCCTTCCGACATCGAGGAGATCAAGGTCCTCAAGGATGCTGTGGCCTGTGCCCTCTACGGTGTGAAGGCCGCAAACGGCGTCATCGAAATCACCTCCCAACGGGGAAATCCCGATGGGGTGCTCAAAGTCAACTATGACTTCAGCATCGGCGTCACGCTGCGCGGGCGGCGCGGCGTGGAGATGATGCAAAGCTCCGAGAAACTCGAACTCGAGCGGCTGCTGCAGAACACCTCCACTCCCGGATACCGTTACAGCGCCGACTACTACCGCAAATACTACCCGAACGATCCCGATCTGGACAACATGATCGCCCAGGGGTCGCGGATTCTCGATTCGCTGCGGGGGATCAACACCGACTGGTTCCGCGAACTGATCCGTCCGAACATCTACCAGCGTCACAACCTCAGCATCCGCGGAGGCAACGACAACACCTCCTACTTCATTTCAGCGAACTATTCCCAGCAGGGCGGCCGTGTTCCAGGAAATGACGTGAAGCGCATCTCCACACGCATGAGCCTCGATCAACGACTGGGCCGCTGGGGCTACCTCTCGCTGGCCAGCGACGCCGGATACTCGATTACGAACACTCCGAACGGCAGCTCCTTCTCGCCAACGGACCTCGTCTATCAACTCAACCCGTACGAGACCAAAACCAGCCCGCTGGTCTCCTTCTCGAACGAATCCTCGGAGTACACCTACAACGACCTGCTGAGCCAGTATCAGAGCAAATCCACCGACAAGCACGCCGGCATAAGCGGATCGCTCAATCTCCACCCGGTCGAAGGGCTCGACGTCGATGCCGTAGCGGGAGTGGACTTCATGCTGGACGAAGGGCTCTCGCTGCTCCCCTCAACCTCGATCGAAGAGCGCAAATCGGGGGCCGCCATCAACGAACGGGGGCGCCTAACCAAATATAAGAACGTCACTACGAACGTCTCGTCGAACATCCGCCTGACATATAACCGGGTCTTTGCCGAACGCCACGACCTGACCGTGGGCGGCAACATGGACTACTACCTGACCGATCAGGACAACGTCTCGATCACGGGGTACGGAGTCGGTACACAGATGTCTCCGGCAGCCATCAACCAGTCGATCACCGGGAACCGGAAACCTTCGGTCGGTTCACTCAAGGAGAAGAGCGCCCAATTGGGCTTCGGACTGGTGTTCGGATACTCGTTCGACTCAACCTACGACCTGTTTGCCACCTACAAGGCCGACGCCTCGTCGATCCTCCCCGCCGACAAGCGCTGGAACGCCGCCTGGGCCGTGGGTGCGGGCTGGACCCCGAGCCGCTATGGATTCCTGCGCGACAGCCGTGTCATCACGTCGCTCAACCTCAAGGCCTCGTACGGCAAGATGGCCAATCTGGCCGGCGTATCCTCGGCATCGGCAATCGGGACCTTCTCCTATTCGACGGATTTCTATGGCGATGCCCGGCTGCTGGAGCTTCTGGCATTCTATAATACGGACCTCAAGCCCGAGCAGACTGAATCGATCGATGCAGGGCTCTCGCTCGAACTTTTCAAACGAGTGACGCTCGGCGTGAACTTCTACCGTCGAGATACCGAAGATGCCCTGCTCTCGGTACCCATCCCACTCTCGAACGGATTCTCGACCATGCTGCGCAACATCGGCGTACTGCGGAACGAAGGATACGAACTCTCCGCCTCGATCAAAGCCGTCGATCGGGATCCGTGGCGCCTGTGGCTACGCGGATCGCTGTCCTACAACCGAAACAAGGTCATGGACCTTTACTATGCTGACCGGATCTACACCAGTGCCGAGTCGATCGTCCCCGACTACGAGGTCGGCAAGGCCTACGACATGCTCTACGGTCTGGAGTCGCTGGGAATCGATCCCATTACGGGACTTCCGGTCTTCCGTGGGGCCGACGGCCGCGAAATCCCCGCCACGGAAACTCCTTCCAAAGAGAATATCGTGGCCCTGGGCCACAGCACACCACCCTACAGCGGATCACTCAACATCAGTCTCTCGTACCGCAGCCTCGACCTCGACATGGACTTCTACTATGTCTTCGGCGGAGTCCGGCCCTATAATTACAGCTACGTCCGCACCTCGGACGACTCCAACAAGAATGCCATCCGGGGACAGGTCTCCGACATGTGGTTCAAACGCGGCGACGAGAACAAGATCTACCACTCGCCGTTCTTCAGCTCCTCGGCCATCGCCTCGCTCAACTACCCCAACACGATGACCGTCGGCAAGAGCGACTACTTCAAGATGTCGATGTTGTCACTACGCTACCGCATCTCCTCGGCATGGCTCGAACGAAACTGCGGCGGGATCATCAAATATGCCAGCGTGGCGTTCCAAGCCTCGAACCTCTTCATGATCACACCCTACAAGGAGTCGGACCCCGAAACGGGCTCGCTCGCCGGCACGATGCAACCCGTGCTGACCTTCAATCTCAGTCTCACCTTCTGACACCATGACCATGCGAAGAAGTCTACGATACCATCTTGCGGGCGGACTCGCCGCCCTGTGCTGTGCAGCCTGTTCGCTGGACATCCCCTATGAGAACCAGCTCTCCGATCCTTCGGCCATCACCAGCGTGACGACGGCCCGCGAACTGCTGGCCTCGGCCTACGACCGGCTGCCCAATCCGGAATTCGAACTTTCGGTGCTGAGCGACGATTTCACAACCACCCCGCTCATTTCCCGCAACGCCGATCTGGGCAACCTCTACAAATGGCAGACGCAACCGCTCACCAACCTGGCGCTCTCGCTCTGGCAAAGCTACTACGAGACGATCGCCATCGCCAATGCCGTATTGGAGCGCTCCGGCGCCATCACGCCGCAGAATGACAGCGAGCAGGCGCAACTCGATGCCGTCAATGCCGAAGCGAAGGCACTCAAGGCCTATTGTTATTTCGATCTCCTGCGCCTTTTCGCCCCGGACATCTCCGAGGGCGGCAGCCACGACGGCGTGATCCTCAAGGAGCAGTTCGAACTGGGATTCCTGCCTCGCTCGAGCATCGACGCTTGTGTGAACTACATCCGCACACTGCTGACCGATGCCGTTTCCGCGAAGAACAGTCCCGAAACAGCCTATTGGATTTCACAGCAAGGAATACGGTGTCTGCTCGCCGAACTGGAACTCTATGCCGGACAGTATGAAAAGGCGATCGAATGGGCCAATCTCGTACTGAACACAGCCGGCGGGTACGATCTTTTCTCGGAAACGAACTACCAGCAGTTGTGGAGCGGCGATGCCGGTCCCGAAAGCCTTTTCTCGCGCCACACAACCACGTCGTTCTACCTCGACCTGCGTTACGACACCGAAAAGGGTGATTTTCTGGAGGTATCTGAAAGCCTCGCGGCAAGTTACGACGCGGAGGATCTGCGCGGCATCGAGAGCATCTACCTGAAGGAATTCCCGGGCGAAACCGTCGGTGAAACGATGACAATGCGCTGTCTGGGCAAGTACAACCGCATGAACTGGGACGCCACGGAGATCTCGTGTATCCACAAGCTGCGCACCGCGACGGCCTGCTTCGTGTTGGCCGAGGCCTGCTGCCTCCAGGGCGGCCACGACGACGAGGCTCGGACGGCGATCAACGAATACCTCACACGCCGCAAGGCCCAACCGCTCGACGAGTCGCTCACGGGAGACGACCTGCTACGGGCTATCCTTGCCGAGAAGCAGAAGGAGTTTGTCGGCGAAGGTGAGCGGTGGTTCGACCTGAAACACTACCGTAAAGGGGTGCTCGCCGACTGGAGCCAGGGCAACAGCGACAAGCGGATCGACGCCACGGATTACCGCTGGACACTGCCCATTCCGCAGGAGGAGTATTTCTACAACGAAAATGTCACCCAGAACGAAGGGTGGCCCAAGATCGAAAACTGATCCGGCGGGATGACACAGTCCGGACTAAATAGCTGAACATTCACCATCAAAAAACGTAGAAAAATGAAAAAAGTATTCTTTTGGGGCGGGGTGCTGCTGACGGCAGCCATCGCCATGAGCTCCTGCAACGAGAAGAAAGAGACCGGCTACTCCGGTACGAATAAGATCTATCTGACGGCCGCAAACAACAATGCCGTCATCGTGGAGTCTGACGCCACACCGCTTGAGGTGGAGGTGACGCTCACCTCGACGGTCGAGACGGCTACGACGCTGACCTTCCGGTTGGAGAATGATACGCAGGAGATTCTGTCGCTGCAAAACAATCCCGTGACGATCGCCGCCGGTGAGAAGAGCGCCTCCCTTCAGGTCGTATCGAACGTGAAGAACCTGCTGGCAGAGAGCACCTATATCACCCTCGGCATCGATGCCGCACAGCTGCCCGAAGGCATGGAACTTGCAGAGGCTCTGCGTATCCGCGTCAACCCCAACCCGGCCATTCCCGAACTGACCGAGGCGCAGAAGGAACTGCTCAAGGGCTACAAGGAAAAGTTCGGCATCGACCTCAACGAATTCCTCGGCGTGATGAAGTGCACGACGACCCTCAACATTCCGGGCGACGGCATGACCAACGACTTCTCGACCCCCAAGACCGAGGAGATCCCGGGTCAGACGATCATCACCCTCAGCGAGGAGTCCACGGCCGAGATGCCCGTACTGAAGATGGTCGACAACCCGATGGGACTGACCGAACACCTCTACTGGGTCTTCCGCCAGAACACCGTTGAAGACGACGAATACTGGACCCAGATGGGCGAAGAGAGCGCCCAACAGCGTCTGATGGACCGCATCGGATGGACTGCCACGAGCGAGGAGACCTTCAACGTCACGCTCGACGGCATCAAATGCACGAACCTCTCCGCAACGGGCGCCGACCTCGAGATCCTCGGCCCGAAGGAGGATTCCTACGGCGACACCTACATGGTCGTACCCTTCGACTACTCCTTCACGGCCTGGGACCGCCAGAAAGAGCTGCTCGACAAGGGCGACGCCGACATGCAGGAGATCTACGACCAGGGCGGTTTTGCCAACCCGACCTTCTACCTCTTCTACTACGGTGCCGACACGGACGGTTACGAATACGGCAACTGGATGGAAAGCAAGGGACATATCGACTTCGAGAAGGGCGAAATGACCTTCCAGTTCGTCATCGACCACGCCTACGCCGGCGACTACACCCGCGTACACGTCACCTACACGAAATAGCCCTGTAAAAGACCGTTAACCCCGAACAATCATGGGCGGACGTATTCAGAAAATCATCCGGAACACGGCTGTCGGCATGCTGGCAGCCCTGTTTCCGGTGTTGTTACAGGCTCAACCGGACACGCTGAAACTGGCTCCGGGCACCTGCGAGGGTATGCTGCCAAACGGCTTGCATTACATCCTGCGGCAGAATCCCGTGCCGGAATCACGCATCGAATTCCGCCTCGTATGGCGGATCGGTTCGGTTCAGGAGCTGGATCGGGAGAAGGGTTGTGCGCATTTTCTGGAACACGTCGCCTTCGGCGGTTCGCGCCACTTCCCCGGGAAATCGATGCAGGGCTATCTCGAATCACTCGGCATGAAGTACGGCGTGGACATCAACGCCTTCACGGGTCAGGACCGCACGATCTACCTCTTTGCCGTGCCGACCGACTCCGGGCGTGAAGGGGTCATCGACAGTGCCCTGCTCATCCTGCGCGACTGGATGGCGGGGCTGCAGATCACCCCCCGCCGCGTCGAGACCGAACGCGGCATCATCCTCGAAGAGCTGCGCGGGTACGACATCGGCGACGACTTCTACGACCTGAAGATCGGAGAGGGGATCTACGCCCGCCGCCTGCCGCTCGGCACGGCCGACGACATCCGCCGCATCACCCCCTCGACGCTGGCCGCCTACCACCGCAAGTGGTACGTGCCGTCGCTGGCGACGATCGTGGCCGTCGGCGACTTCGACCCCGTGCAGATGGAGCGTCGCATCCGCGAGGCCTTCGCCTCGCTGCCGGCGCGCAAGGTGCGCGGCTACCGCCGCTATCCGCTGACCTACGACCCCGGAACCCGTGTGGCCGAGGTGCGCGACTCGCTCTACGGCAAGTCGCAGCTCGAGGTGATGATCCCCCACCCGGGGATCACCGTCCGCACGCTGGACGACGCCGTGGCCAAGGCCCGCGGAGAACTGCTCGTCGAGGCCGTTGCCCAGCGCATGCGCAGACGCGGCATCCGCACGTCAGTCTCCGACGAATGGTACCTGAGCGAGACGAACCACTTCACGGTGACCACCGAGGGGCGCAGCCGCGAAGAGCTGCTCGGCAATCTGGCCGCCCTCTCCTCGGCGCTGCACGACCTGGCCCGGGAGGGCTGGGGCGAGGAAGAGCTCGCCGATATCCGCACGTACCGCTGTCGACGGCTGGCCCAATACCGGGTCGATGCGCCGCAGAGCTCTGCGGCGTGGTGCGACGACTATGCCGACTATGTGATCTCGGGCGACCGTCCGATCCGCGACACGGTGCTCTACCGGCAGCTACTGGACTCCGTAGAGGCGACGTCCGGGACGCTACTACAGGAGTTGCTACGTAATCGGCTCGTGCGTTACGACTCGGTGGCACGTGTCGCCTGCCGCAGCCATCCGGGGCTGGGCAAGTCGCTGCGTGCTGAGGAGGTCGACGAGGCCTGGCACCGCGGCGCCGAAACGCCCTGCGACCCCTACGTCTACGAGCCATGCGAGGAAGAAGAGGAGGAGTTGCCAATCGAGACTCCGGCTTGCCTGGCTGTCCGTCCGCCGTTCAACCCCGCCACAATCATCTCGACCCGCGACTACCCGAACCTCAAGGTACGTGAAGCCCGGTTGAGCAACGGCATGCGGCTGATCATGCGCCCAACGCCCGACGGCGGCAAGATACTCTTCACCTACATCGCCCCCTACGGCACCTCGTCGATTCCCGACGAGAACTTCCCGCTGCTCGAGGGTACGGCCGGATACATGGAGATGGGCGGTATCGCCAAGGTCGACGGAAAGTTGTTCTCCGAGTATCTCTACCGCAACCACATGGCGCTGGGCATCACGCTGGAGAACCATTGGCATGGCTTCATGGGCATGACACCCGAGGAGACTCTTCCGGAGTTCTTCAACCTGGTCCGGGAGAAGATTTTCGATCCGGAACTTCGCTATGAGGAGTTCGAGGAGCTGCGCAGCGAGATGGCCGAAGAAGAGGAGTCGCTGTTGAGCCGGATGCTCCAACGGGCCTCCGACCGCCAGCTCACGGCCCGGATGAACGAGTTTACCGGAGCGACCGTTCCACGCCCGGAGTCAACGCTCTCCCGAGAGGAGATCGCCCGCCGGCTCAGCCTCGATTCGATCGCTGACTTCTACCACCGGCTCTACAGCCCGACGAAAGGGGCCTGTGCCGTGGTCACCGGCGACTTCAACCCCGACACGCTGCTGCGCCGTTTCGCGGCGGTCTTCGCCACGATTCCGCCCAAGGAGCACAGCCGGGAATTCGGATACAAGGTGGGACAGCAACCCGAACAACGGCTCGTCGAGGGTTTCAACAACGACAACGAAACCCAGACGCTGTTCGACTGCCTCTATCTGGGACATTACGAGCCGTCTCTACGCAACACACTGAAGCTCAAACTAATGCGGGACATACTTCGCAATCGACTGATCTCGATTCTCCGCGAGCGCGAGTCACTGGTCTATTCTCCCTTCATCTCGCTCTTCTACGAGGGGATTCCCGGCGGCACGTTCTGCTTCGACATCAATGCGTCGGCCAACAACCGCAACATGGAGGCCATCAGCTCGCTGCTGCGGACAATCATCTCCGACCTGCAGAAGTACCCGATCAGCGCCCAGGAGCTCGAAAACCTCAAGCGCTCGTTCCTCATCGCCAAGCGCGAGACGCTGACTGACGATGCAGCCTCCAACTGGAGAAACATTCTGGTCAACATAATCAAGAACGGAGAACAGCTCGAAGATTTCGACAACTACGATCTCATACTCGACTCAATCAGTGCCGATGAATTGTGCCGAAGCTTTGCCGAGTGGATCGATCCGCAAAATTATGTCCTTTTGTATTTGAGTAAAAAGAGATTGAAAGATGACACGACAGATCGTTAGGCTGCTCTGCAGTCTGATTCTGCTGGCCGCGACCCTCCCGGCCGCCGGTTCTCCGCTCCGGCACACTACGGATGCGGCTCTCCGTTCCCCTGCCTGCGAGAACGCCGAAGATACCGCCACAGCCGCCCGGGGAGCCACAGCCGACAAGAGTGACAAGACCCCGAAATACGAGAAACGAAAAGGCGAACTGCGGGCCTATGCCCTGTTCGACAACACGGGTACCGAAATCACCTTCGACGAGCTGATCGACCGGCTCACCCCGTACGAAGCGGTCTTCGTCGGCGAGATACACAATTGCCCAATCACCCACTGGCTCGAACTGAAGATCGCCCAAGCACTCTACGAATACCACGGCAAGAGGCTGGTCATAGGGGCCGAGATGCTCGAAAGCGATACGCAGTTGATTCTCGACGAGTACATGCAGTGTCTCATCTCGCCCGAACGCTTCGGCGCCGAAGCCCGGCTGTGGGACAACTATGAGACGGATTACCATCCGATTATCCTCTTCGCCAAGGAGCAGGGCATTCCGTTCGTGGCCACGAACGTTCCGCGACGCTATGCCAACAGCGTCCGCAACCACGGTCTCGGGATTCTCGATTCGCTCTCCGAGGAGGCCAAACGCTACCTGGCGCCGCTCCCCATCCCCTTCGAATACGACGAGGAGCAGAGTCAGGCCGCCTTCGGCATGATGGCCATGCTCGGGCACGGGGGCGACACACGGCGGCTGGCTGAGGCCCAGGCCGTGAAAGATGCCACGATGGCGTGGTTCATCGCCCGCAACCTAAAGGAGAACACCCGATTTCTCCACTTCAACGGCAATTTCCACTCCGACTTCCACGGCGGTATCATTCCTTATCTGGAGCGTTATCGCCCCGGCACGCAGGTAGTCACAATCGCCTCGGGGCGGCAGTCGGAAATCGATCGCCTTGGCGAAGAGCAGGAGGGGCGTGCGGACTTCTACATCTGTGTTCCCGAGGAGATGACCAATACCTACTGATCCGAAACGAAGAGCGGCTAACTGTGTTT